>JBDKJR010000127.1:0-6066 GCA_039796515.1 Actinomycetota bacterium | reverse complement strand
TCGGCGATCGCCGCGAGCATCGTCCACGACTCGAAGTGCAGCCCGTTGGGGTCGCCATAGAGCGGGTAGAAGTGATCCCAGTTGAAGATCACGTCAACCCCGAGGTCGTCGAGCTCGGCCGCGGCATCGCGAATGCGCTCGTACGAGGTGTGTTGCGGGCGAATCTGCACGCCGAGGCGAACGGGTCGAGAAGTCATCTCGTCAGCCTACGGTTGGGCGACGGGCGCCGTGCGAGTCCAGGGGTTGGCGGCCTCGAGTTGTGCGGCAACACTCAGCAACAGCGCCTCCCCCGCGCCATCGGCAGCCGGATGCGCCACCAGTTGCACGCTCAACGGCACCTGCGCGCCCGCGTGCCACCCCGCCGGAACCGCGGCAGCGGGCCACCCGAGCAAGTTCCACAGCGCCGCGTAGGGCGCGTAGCCGATGTTCGCGCGCAGGTTGGCGACCCAGCCGCGGCGGTGCCAGCCGTCGGCCACGGGCCCGGGCTGGGCGAGGCCCGGCGTGAGAATGACGTCGACGTCGGCCGTCGCGGCCTCGACGCGTGCCCGCAATCGGTCGACCGGCCCGGGGCGCAAGGCGCCGAGACGCCGCAACCGACGGCCCGCTCTCACGTGGGCGCGCACGCGCGGCTCGAGATCGCGGTCATCGATTCCCTCGTGCGCTGCATCGTCGGCCGCGCCCGCGAACCAGCGCGCGAGCACCGGTAGCGGGTCGGCCGGGTAGGGAATGCGCAGCTCGACGACCTCGTGGCCGGCAGTCCGCAGGGTCTCGGCAGCGCATTCGGCGGCGGCCTTCCACTCGGGGTCGAGGGTCGCGAGCGGGGTCGGGATGCCCGTCGCGAGCCCAATGCGCAACGCGCGCGCGGGCGACACCTCGGCGAGCGCCGGGCGGCCCGCCATGACCGAGAGCACGAGCGCGGCATCCGTCACCGTCGTCGCGAGCGGGCCGTTCTCGCTCATGCCGAACCAGCTGTGCGCGCCCATGTCGGCGGGAACGAGGCCCGAGCCGGGCTTGATGCCCACAAGCCCACAGTTGGCGGCGGGGATGCGAATCGACCCCATGCCGTCGGCGGCGTGCGCCACCGCGACCATGCCGCTCGCGACCGCCGCGGCCGAGCCACCCGACGACCCGCCTGACGTGCGCTCGGGGTTGTGCGGGTTGCGCGTCGTGCCGTAGACCGAGTCGGTCGTGCCGAAGACGCACAACTCGGGCACGCGCGTGATGCCGACCACCACGGCGCCCGCGGCCCGCAGCCGCGTGACGACCTCGTGGTCGGCCGCTCGCGGCTCGGCGCTCGTGCCAGAACTGCCCTCGCGCATGGGCTCGCCCGCGACGGGCACATTGTCTTTGATGGCGATGGGCACGCCCGCAAGCGGCAGGTTTTCGCCCGCGGCAACCCGCGCATCCACCGCGGCAGCTTCGGCGAGCGCCTTGTCGGCCCGCACGATCTGGAACGCCCCGAGCGCGGGGTCGAGGGCGGCAATACGGGTGAGGGCGGCCTGGGTCTCGGCAACAGCGGTTGTCGAGCCGGAGCGCACGGCAGCAGCGGTCTCCGCAGCGGTGAGGAGGGTCATGCCCTCACCCTACGTCGCGCTCCCGGCGCGGCGATGGTTAGCGCCCGAGCAACTTCTGAATCGTCGCAAGGTCTTCGGCGCTCGGCTGTGCGCCACCCGCAGCCGCGCCTCCGCCGAGCCCGAAGCCGCTGCCGGTTGCGCCCGCACCTGCACCGGGCTTGAGCCCCTGCGCGCGAGCAGCCTCTTCGGCCGCCCGCTTGGCCGGGTTGCCCGACTTCGAGGCACCCTTGCCCTTCTTCTTGGCGGCAGCCTTGCGAGCCGAGGCGGCACCGCCCCCGCCGCCCATGCCGGGCATCGGGCCCATGCCGGGAACCTGCGGCACACCGCCCTTCGCGACGGTCTTCATCATCTTCGCCGCTTGCTCGAAGCGCGTCACGAGCGAGTTGACCTCGGTGACCGTCGTGCCGGCACCCTTCGCGATACGCACGCGCCGCGAGCCGTTGAGCAGTTTGGGTGTGCGGCGCTCGGCAGGCGTCATCGACTGAATGATCGCCTCGGTGCGCACGAGCTCGCGCTCGTCAAAGTTCTCGAGCTGCTCGCGCATTCCGCGGGCGCCGGGCAGCATGCCGAGCATGTTCTTGATCGAGCCCATGTTCTTGAGCTGCTGCATTTGGGCGAGAAAGTCTTCGAGCGTGAAGGTGTCGGTCGCAAACTTCTCGGCCGTCTTGCGGGCGCCCTCTTCATCGAAGGTCTTCTGCGCCTGCTCGATGAGCGTGAGAATGTCGCCGAGGTCGAGAATGCGGCTCGCCATGCGGTCGGGGTAGAACGGCTCGAAGTCGTCGAGGCCTTCGCCCGTCGAGGCGAACATGATCGGCCGACCCGTCACACTCGCGACGCTCAGCGCCGCACCACCGCGCGCGTCACCATCGAGCTTCGAGAGCACGACGCCCGTGAAGTCGACGCCGTCTTGGAAGGCCTTGGCGGTCGTCACCGCATCTTGACCGATCATGGCGTCGATCACGAAGAGCACTTCGTCGGGGTCGACGGCCTTGCGGATGTCGGCCGCTTGCTTCATGAGCTCGGCATCGACGCCGAGGCGGCCGGCCGTGTCGACGATGACGACGTCGTGCAAGGCGGTCTTCGCGTGCTTGAGGGCGTCTTTCGCCACCCGAACCGGGTCGCCCTTTCCGTTGCCGGGCTCGGGCGCGAAGACGGCGACCCCGGCCTGCTCAGCGACGACCTGCAACTGCTGCACGGCGTTGGGGCGCTGGAGGTCGGCGGCGACGAGCAGCGGAGTGTGGCCATCCGCCTTCAGCCACTTGGCGAGCTTGCCCGCGAGCGTCGTCTTTCCGGCACCCTGCAGACCCGCGAGCATGATGACCGTGGGCGGGTTCTTGGCAAACTCGAGGCGGCGCTGTTGGCCGCCGAGAATCGTGATGAGTTCGTCGTTGACGATCTGCACGACTTGCTGCGCGGGGTTGAGCGCCTTGTTGACCTCGTCACCGAGAGCGCGCTCGCGCACCGCCGCTGTGAAGTCTTTGACGACCGGCAGGGCAACGTCAGCGTCGAGCAGAGCGCGGCGAATCTCGCGCACCGTGCCGTCGACGTCGGCCGGGCTGAGCTTGCCCTTCGTGCGCAACGCGCTGAAGGTCGCGGTAAGCCGATCAGAAAGAGTGCCGAACGTCGCCATAGTGGCCCCATTCTAGGCGGGGCGGTCTGCTTGACTGGCCTCGCAGACAACTCGGCCCCCCAAGGAGCACTCATGCGACGCGCGATTTTTGGCCACGAACCGCACGTGGATGCTGCCGCGTGGGTCGCCCCGAATGCGACGCTCATCGGGCAGGTGCGCATCCACCCGCGAGCCTCGGTGTTCTACGGCTCGGTGCTGCGCGGCGACCGCGATCTCATCGAGGTCGGCGATGGATCAAACCTGCAAGACAACGTCACGGTGCACGGCGACCCCGGCAAACCGACGATCGTGGGCCGTGGCGTGAGTGTGGGCCACAACGCGATGCTGCACGGCTGCGTCATCGAAGACGACTGCCTCATCGGCATGAGCTCGACCATTTTGAACGGGGCCGTCATCGGCCGCGAGTCGCTCGTGGCCGCGGGTGCCGTCGTGCTCGAGGGCACGATCGTGCCGCCGCGGTCCCTCGTGGCCGGGGTGCCTGCGAAAGTGCGGCGAGAGCTCACCGAGACGGAAGTGGCGGGCATCCGCCGCAACGCCGAGACCTACCTCATGCTCGCTGCCGAGCACGCCGCACTCGAGAGTTAGGGCACCAAGCTCGCCGCGAAGACGTGCGGCGTGAAGCCCGTGAGGTCGGCGATTCCTTCGCCCTGACCGATGAGCTTGATCGGGATGCCCGTCTGCTGCTGCACGCGCAACACGAAGCCGCCCTTGGCCGAGCCGTCGAGTTTCGTGACCACCAGGCCCGTCACCCCCGCGCTCTCGATAAACGCTTCCGCTTGAGCGACCCCGTTTTGGCCCGTCGTTCCATCGAGCACGAGCAACACTTCGGCGATCGGGGCAAGCTTCTCGATCACGCGCGTGACCTTGCCGAGCTCATCCATGAGGCCCGTCTTGGTCTGCAAGCGCCCGGCGGTGTCGATGAGAGCAATGTCGATGCCGTTGTCGATCGCGAACTGCACGGTTTGGTAGGCAACACTCGCGGGGTCTTGCCCCGCGCTCTGCGGGCGCACCACTTGCGCTCCCGCGCGCTCGGCCCAGGTGGCGAGCTGGTCAACTGCCGCGGCGCGGAACGTGTCGGCCGCACCGACGACGACCGTGCGCCCGTATCCGGTCAAGAACTTCGCGAACTTGCCGATCGTGGTCGTCTTGCCGACCCCATTGACGCCGACCACGAGCACGACCGCCGGCCGATTGCTCAAGGTCAACGTCGGGTCGTAGGCAGCGAGTCGCTCTTCGATCGCCTCGCGCAGCATGCGCGTGAGGTCGCGCGGGTCAGTCGTCTTGAACTTCGCGACCTTCGATCGAAGGTCACCGAGAATGTCATCCGTCAGGTCGGGCCCGAAGTCAGCGCCGATGAGCGCGGCCTCGAGGTCGTCCCACGTGTCGTCATCAATGGTCGAGTTCGAGAACAGCCCGCGCAGGGCGCCGCCCAAGCGAAAGGTGCGGTCGGCCACCCTATTCGTCGCGCATCTTCTCGTAGATCTTCTTGCAGTCGGGGCAGACCGGAAACTTCTCGGGGTCGCGACCCGGAATCCACTTCTTGCCACACAGCGCCCGAACGGGCTTGCCGGTCAGCGCCGACTCGATGATCTTGTTCTTGGGCACGTAGTGCGAAAAACGCTCGTGGTCGCCGTCTTCGAGCTGTTCTTCGTTGAGCAGCTTTTCAAGCTCGCGGTCGAGCACATCAACGCCGCCAGCACCGCCGCCGCCTAGCCCTGCCCCACCCGGTTCATCGAGAGTCGCCATGCGGGCATTCTACGCGGCGGGCGGATGCCCGCACTGGGCGGCGCAAGGGTGAACTAGGTGCGCATCACGAGCGTGAGCAACTCGGGAGCCCGCTGTCGGAACACGCGACCGCCCACGACGATGCCGAGCAACAGCATCCCGACTCCCGTGGCGACGCCCGCGATGCCGGCCACGGTGAACCATGCCGGTTGCGCGAAGCCCCACACCGCCACGACGAGGGTGGGAGCCATGAAGGCGAGAGTCGCGAGGAGCGAGAGCGATTGCGTCCACCCCGCGTGGGCGCCGAGCGTGGGGGGCTGGTCGAACGGCCCCGCTCCGGGCCGCGCCGCCGGATACGCGCCCCAGGCCGAGGCCACGCTCGAGACGCCGAGACCCGTGAGCAAGAGGCCGACACTGACACCGAGAAGCGCGGGAAGCGAACCCTCCACCCCCGACCACGTCGCCAACAGCGGCGCAATGACGACGATCAGAGGCAGGCCAAACACGAGCGGCGGCACGCACCGGCCCCAGCGATCAGCCACGCCGGGAACGGGTGCGGCAACGTGCACCCAGAGTGCGGTGTGGTCGTAGGCGACGTCGTTGTGGATGAACCACCCGACGAAGAGCGCGAGCACCGGCAGCGGAATGAGCCACAGCGGAGGCAGCGGAGCACCGGCCGCGCCAAAGGCGAGCATCATGATCGCGGGCGCCACGGGCAGAGCAACGAGCACCGCGCGATACCGCGCGTCTCGCGTCCAATAGAGCAGGCTGCGCGCGGCGATGACGCCGGCGGGCGTCGCGGGTGTCAGGTCGAACCACCCCAAGCCCGCGGTCGAGGTGACGTCGCGCGGTCGGGTCGGTGCTTCGAGGAGGCGGGCGACCATCCAGCCCCAGCCCGCGGCGAGAACGATGACTATGACCACTCCGCCGAGCAGGCGGGCCAGCAGAGCCCCCAGCTCGCTCGCGGGTGCCGCCCAGAGCATGCCGACGGGAGTGGATGCGGCGACCGCGGCGGCGGTGTCGAGCGCGTCGTCATCGAGCCCGGCCTGCACCGCCAGCACGGCCGTGAGGGCGGCCGCGAGCGCGACCACGATGACGAGGCGCGCGACAAACGTGACCAGTCGCTGGGCCGTCGTC
>JBDKJR010000126.1:0-4155 GCA_039796515.1 Actinomycetota bacterium | reverse complement strand
GCAAGCGGTGACCCATGCGGTCGCGCTTAGCCGAGAGGTAGCCCTCGTTGTCGTCGCCGACACCGACGACGAGCGGAACGAGAGCACTCACCTCGACACCGTACTGCGTCAGCTGGCGCTGCTTCTCGGGGTTGTTGCTCAAGAGGCGCACCCGGGTGACCCCGAGGTCGCGCAGCATGTCGCTCGCGGCCTCGTAGTCACGGGCGTCGGCCGGCAAGCCGAGGGCCAGGTTGGCGTCGAGCGTGTCATAGCCGTCTTCCTGCAGGCGGTAGGCCTTGAGCTTGTTGATGAGGCCGATCCCGCGCCCTTCGTGCCCGCGCATGTAGAGCACGGCGCCACCCTGGCGCTGAATGACGTCGAGTGCGGCGTCGAGCTGGGGCCCGCACTCGCACTTGAGGGAGCCGAACGCTTCACCCGTGAGGCACTCGGAGTGCACGCGCACGATCATGTCGTCGTGGGGCATCCCGCTCACGATCGCCACGTGGTCGGCACCCGTCTTGCGGTCGCGGTAGGCGCGCATCGAGAACGGACCGTGCGTGGTCGGCACCGTCGTGGCGACCTCGAAGGTCACGCTGCTCGCGCGTTCGCCGACGCGAGCGGGCGACCCCGCGGCGAAGTCTTCGCCCGATTCGAGGTAGGCGATGAGGTCGACGATCGTGATGACGATGACGCCTTCTTGCTCCCCGAAGCGAATGAGTTCGGGCAGGCGCATCATGTCGCCGTCGTCAGCGACGACTTCGCCGATCGCTGCAACGGGGCGCAGGCCGGCGAGGCGCATGAGTTCGACCGCGGCCTCGGTGTGCCCGGCGCGTTCGCGCACGCCGCCATCGACGGCGCGCAGCGGCAGCACGTGGCCCGGGCGGATGAGGCTCGTGGGAGTCGACGCGGGGTTCGCGAGCGTGCGCAGCGTGTGCGTGCGGTCGCCCGCGCTAATGCCCGTCGTGATGCGATCGGCCGCGTCGACCGTGATCGTGTAGGCCGTGCGCCGCGGGTCTTGGTTGTCGGCCACCATGAGCGGCAAGTCGAGCGCGTCGGCGATCTCGTTGGTCATGGGCGCGCACAAGAATCCGCTCGTGTGGCGGATGGTCCACGCGATCCACGCGGGGGTGGCGAGCTCGGCCGAGATGATGACATCGCCCTCGTTCTCGCGGCCTTCATCATCGGCGACGAGCACCGGTTTGCCCTCGCGCAGGGCGGCGAGCGCCTGGGGAATCGTTCCAATACTCATCAGCTTGTCCTTCCGTCGGTGGCGCCGAAGCGCACCAGTCGCGCCACGTGGCGGGCGAGAATGTCGGTCTCGATGTTGGCGGTGTCGCCGGCCTGCTTGCGGCCCAGGGTGGTCACGGCGAGCGTCTCGGGAATCAGCGAGACCTCGAACCAATCGTCGCCCGCCGCGCTTACGGTCAGGCTCACGCCGTCGACGGCGATCGAGCCCTTGTCGACCACGAGGGGCGCGTGCGCGGCGTCGAGCGAGAAGCGCAGCACGCGCCAGGCGTCTTGCTGGCGAACCTCGAGCACGGTCGTCGTGCCATCGATGTGGCCTTGAACGATGTGCCCGCCGAGGCGATCGCCGACGGATGCCGCGCGCTCGAGGTTGACGGGTTCGCCCTCGACCCAGCTGCCGATCGTGCTCATCGCGAGTGTTTGGCCCATGACGTCGGCCGTGAACCAATCGTCGCCTTGCTCGACCACGGTGAGGCACACGCCGTTGACCGCGATGGAGTCGCCGTGTGCGGCGTCGCTCACGACGAGCGGGCCCCGCACGGTGAGTCGCCCCGCGTCGCCGCGGGCTTCCCAGCGCACCATGGCGCCGAGTTCTTCGATCAATCCGGTAAACATCGTTTAGTCCTCAGGGGTGGGTCGGTGGGGGCGGGCAACGACGAGCAGGTCATCGCTGAGCGATTCGACGTGGTGGATGCGCAGCGCAACGGCCTCGCTCATGGTCGTGACCCCTAGGTCGTCGATGGCCGTCTTCGGCCCGCCGAGCAGCAGGGGAGCGAGGTACACGAGCACGTCGTCGACGAGTCCCTCGCGCACGAAGGCGCTCGCCAGGGTCGGGCCGCCCTCCACATACAGGCGTCGGATTCCTCGCTCGTACAAGTCGCTCAACGCGGCCCGGAGGTCGCGGTGGCCGAGTTCGATGAGTCCGGCAGGGTGCTGGCGCAAGCGGGCATCCGTCGGCACGGGGGTTGTTCCGAAGACCACGGGAATCGGCTGGTGGGGCAGAAGTTCGCCGCCGTCGCCTCGCGCGGTGAGTGTAGGGTCATCGGCGAGCACGGTGCCCGTGCCCACGGCGATCGCGTCGTGTGCGGCGCGCTGCTCGTGCACGCGCTGGCGGGCCGCCGTGCCGGTGATCCATTGGCTCGTGCCGTCGGTGGCGGCAGCGCGGCCGTCGAGCGTCGAGGCCCACTTGACCGTGACGAACGGGCGACCCAGCCGCACGCTCGTGAGCCACGGGCGCAGCAGTTCTTCGGCCTCGTCAGCGAGCACGCCGCCGATGACCTCGATGCCCGCGGCGCGCAGTCGGTCGGCACCCCCGCCCGCGATGGGGTTGGGGTCGTCGAGCGCGTAGACCACGCGGGCGACGCCCGCGTCGATGAGAGCCTGCGCGCAGGGGCCGGTGCGGCCCGTGTGGTTGCAGGGCTCGAGCGTGACGATGGCCGTGAGGCCTGCCGCGCTCGCGACGTGAGACAGAGCATCCACTTCGGCGTGGTCGGTGCCCGCTCCGCGGTGCCAGCCTTCGGCGACGATCGAGCCCGAGGCGTCGAGAAGCACGCAGCCCACTTGGGGGTTCTCGCCGACGGCGGGGCCGTGGGTCGCCAGGCTCAGGGCGCGCCGCATCGCCGCGACGAGAGTCTCGTCGGTGTGCGGTGCGGTGGCGGTCATCGGGGTTCCCTTGAATGAGGAACGCTTCCGGGGTCGCGCGCACGGCATGCTGCCGCTCGCGTGTTCCTCCCATCCGGACTTTGACCGTCGGCACCGGAATTCCACCGGTTCAACCGCTCTCGAGTTGCCTCGATCACGGGTCGCGGGCTTTCACCGCCGGCTCGGATTTTCACCGACCCCGGAACACGTACTTGCTATCAGAGTAGTCAACCGCTCTGAACCCGGAGTATTCCCGGCCCTTAGCTGGGAATCACTGGGGTGTTTGGTGGGTGCTTCTGGGGGGCGACGGATGCCCGCATCCGTTCTGGGAGCGCGCACAGATGTGCAGCGCGTGCGAGACTGCCGCCATGCCCGCGAGTGACCCCGAGACCGCGAAGACCGTGGCCGCGTTGACGGCGGCCCAGCTCTACTACATGCAAGACCTCACGATGGAGGCGATTGCGGTCGAGTTGGGCACCTCGCGGTCGTCGGTCTCTCGCCTGCTGACGTTCGCGCGGGAGTCGGGCCTCGTCGACATTCAGATTCGCTCGCCCTTTGATCGAGGGCTCGATCTCGAGCAGGCAATTCTCGCGCGACACCGCATGGTGGCGCACGTCGTGCCCATGCCCGAGTCGATTAGCGATGTCGACCGCCTCGAGCGCGTCGCCATGACGGCCGGCCGACTGCTGGGCCGGTTCATCGACTCCAACATGGTCGTCGGCGTGGCCTGGGGGTCGACCCTGGGCGCCATCAGTCGGCACCTGGTGAAGAAGCCCACCCACAACACCGTGGTCGTTCAGATGAACGGCGCGGGCAACGTGCAAACCACCGGAATCGACTACGCGAGCGAGATTCTGCACCGTTTCGGCGAAGCGTTCGGCGCGCAAGTGCAGCAGTTTCCCGTGCCCGCGTTCTTCGATGACCCGGCGACGCGCGACGCACTGTGGCGCGAGCGCAGCACCCGGCGACTTCTCGAGATTCAGGCGCGCATGGATGTCGCGGTCTTTGGCCTCGGCTCACCCTTCGCCGAAGTGCCGAGCCAGGTCTACATCGGCGGCTACCTCGACGCGAGCGACTATCGCAGCCTGAGCGCTGACGGCGTGGTCGGTGACATTGCCACGGTCTTCTATCGCAGTGACGGCACGTCAGAGGCGATCGCCCTCAACGCGCGTGCTTCGGGTCCGAGTCTCGATCGCTTGCGCCGCGTCGCGCGCCGCGTGGGCATCGTCTCCGGCGTGCAGAAACTGCCGAGCCTGCGCGGCGCGCTCGCCGCTCGCCTCATCACCGATC
>JBDKJR010000125.1:0-2652 GCA_039796515.1 Actinomycetota bacterium | reverse complement strand
CGAGCCCGGCCTGCACCGTCAGCACGGCTGTGAGGGCGGCCGCGAGAGCGACCACGATGACGAGGCGGGCGACAAAAGTCACCAGTCGCTGGGCCGTCGTCGACACGGCGAGGTAGGCGCCCACGGCAACGAGGTACTGCGAGGTCAGGATGATCGCCGCAGCCGAGACGACTCCCGCGACGATCGCGGCGCCGGCCGTCGGGGTGCCCGCCCACGCGATGCTCAGTCCGACCGCGAGCACCACGGCGAGCGCCCCGGGTAGTCCTACTGCTCCCGCGAGGCCCAAGGCGAGCGCGAGCCGCCGCGGGTCGAGCGGATACGACGCAAACCGCCGGGGCTCGAGAGCCGAGCCGAGACCCGCGCTGAGCGGCGCCACCGCGAGTGCGAGTGAGAGCGCCGAAGCGATGAGCACGAGGGCCGAACGATGGCTCGTGAGCGTGACGTCAACACTGAGAGCGAGAACGATGACCCCCACACCGACGGCAATGCCGAGTGCGACCACGGGAATCGTGCGCCGCAACGCGGTGCCCGGCCGAAAGGCCGAACCAAGCAGGGCCAGCTTTAGTCGGAGAACGTGGTCAACCACTCCAGGCCCTCCACCGCAACGCGACCCCCGGCCAGCTCAACGAAACGCTCTTCGAGGCGTTGGCCCGCGCGCACCTCGTCGAGGGTTCCCGAGGCGAGAATGCGCCCATCGACGATGACGGCCACGCCGTCACAGACACGCTCAACGAGATCCATGTTGTGACTCGAGAGCACGACGGTTCCGCCCGCTGCCGCAAAGGTGCGGAGGAGATCGACCGCGTGCGAGGTCGACACCGGGTCGACCGACTCGAAGGGTTCGTCGAGCACAAGAACGTGCGGCGCGTGAATCATCGCGGCCGCCAGAGAGATCTTCTTGACCATGCCGACGGAATAGTCGCGAACCGGGCGGTCGAGCGAACCGTCAAGACCGAGCGCGACGGCGAGGTCGTCGGTGCGGGAGCGGGCCGCCGTGCGGTCGAGCCCGTGCAACACAGCGGAGTAGTAGAGCATTTGCGCACCCGTGAGGCGGTCGAACAAGCGCATGCGGTCGGGCAGAACGCCCAGCTTGCTCTTCGCCGCTGCGGGAGAGCGCCACACGTTGGTGCCGTCGACGACAACCTCGCCCGCGTCGGGACGCAGAAGGCCCGTGATCATCGACAGCGTCGTGGTCTTGCCCGCTCCGTTGGGACCGACAAAACCAAAGATCGCTCCTCGTCGAACACTCAAGCTCACATCATCGACCGCGACCGCTCGACCAAAGGTCTTTCGCAGGCCGTCGACCTGGAGCACGACGGGAGCCGGCGGCGTGGGTTTCGGCACGTGTGCGGCGACATGAGGAGCGCGGGCGGCCGGTTTGCCCGGGCGCTGCGGTCGAGAGGGCTTCCCCGTGCGTTTCGGTGAGGCTGACGAGGATTCCACAGCCCTAACGCTACCAACCACCGTGCACGCGCCCCACCGAGAGCTCGAACACCCGTGGGTTACGGTTCGGAAACGATAGGTGAACATAAGGTGTCTATTGGGGGCCTTGCCCGGTACCCTGGTAACGCACAACGGTGTGTCATTTCACAGACGTAGACACATCAGGAGTCCTCACATGACCACTCAGGTCGTCATCCTCGCCGCTGGCATGGGCAGTCGCCTTGGCCGCGAGCTTCCGAAGCCGCTCACCGAGCTGAGCGACGGCCGCACGATCATGCGCCAGCAGCACGACAACATTGCCGCCGCGTTCGGCACCGACGTGACCATCACGACCGTCGTCGGCTACAAGCTCGAGCACATCATCGACGCGTTCCCCGAGGTCGAGTACGTCTACAACGAGCAGTACGACCAGACCAACACCTCGAAGAGCCTGTTGCGCGCACTCAAGGCCACGGGCAAGCAGGGCGTGCTGTGGATGAACGGCGATGTCGTCTTCGACCCGCAGGTTCTCGTGCGCGTGTCGACTCTCGTTCACGCTGACCGCTCGTTCGTGAGCGTCAACACCTCGACCGTGAGCGACGAAGAGGTCAAGTACACGGTTGACGCCGAGGGATTCATTCAGAAGCTCTCGAAGACCGTCACGGGTGGCCTGGGCGAGGCCGTGGGCATCAACTACATTTCGAGCCGCGACAAGGCGGTGCTCATGCGCCACCTCAAGCAGTGCGCCGACCAAGATTATTTCGAGCGCGGCATTGAGCTCGCGATCGAGCACGACGGCATCACGGTTGAGCCGGTCGACATTAGCGACCTCTACGCGGTCGAGATCGACTTTGCCGAAGACCTCGAGCGGGCCAACCTGCACGTCTAACGACGTAGCGCCCGACGGGTGGCGCTAGCGTTATCGTTCGTGACCTCCGTTCCACCACCGCGACCCTCGCGCACCGCCGCGCAGGTCTATCGGCAATCGCTGTGGTTGCTGACGAGTCGCGACCTCAAAGTGCGCTACGCGACCTCTTTTTTGGGGTACCTGTGGTCGGTTCTCGACCCGCTCGTGATGGCGATCATTTACTGGTTCGTCTTCACGCAAATCGTCGACCGCAGCATCGGCGCCGAGCCCTACATTGTGTTTCTGCTCGCGGGACTTCTGCCCTGGATGTGGTTCAACGGGGCCGTCGGCGATGCGACGCGGGCGTTCACGAAAGACGCCAA
>JBDKJR010000124.1:0-2885 GCA_039796515.1 Actinomycetota bacterium | reverse complement strand
GCGCTCGGCGCGCTTCGACGTCGAGTTCTTCACCTGGTCGATGCGCAACGTGGTTGGAGAGGGCGGGGGCGCGATCCACGCGATCGTGGGCACCCTGCTCATGACGGGCACCGCGGCCATCATCTCGATCCCGATCGGCCTGCTCACCGCTATCTATCTGGTCGAGTACGGCCGCGGGCCGCTGGCCCGAGCGATCACGTTCTTTGTCGACGTCATGACGGGCATCCCCTCGATCGTCGCCGGTCTGTTCGCCTTCGCCCTGTTCGCGATCTTCTTCGGGCCCGGGGTGCGCATGGGCTTCGCGGGCGCGATCGCCCTGTCGGTGCTCATGATTCCGGTGGTCGTTCGCTCGTGCGAAGAGATGCTGCGCGTCGTTCCCAACGAACTCCGTGAGGCCTCGTACGCCCTCGGGGTGCCGAAGTGGCTCACGATTCTGAACGTCGTGTTGCCGACCTCGGCGGCGGGAATCGCGACGGGCATCATGCTCGCCATCGCCCGCGTCATCGGCGAGACCGCCCCGCTTCTCATCGTGGCGGGCTTCACGGCGAGCATGAACTACAACCTTTTCGCCGAGCGAATGCAGTCGCTCCCGGTCTTTGTGTTCACCTCGTACGCCAACCAGGGCGTCGACACGCAGGCCTACCTCGACCGTGCGTGGGCCGGTGCCCTGACCCTCATCCTCATCGTGATGCTGCTCAACCTCGTTGCCCGCATCATCGCCCGCGCGTTCGCCCCCAAGCTCGGCCGCTAAGCCCAGACCCGACCGAAGGAAAACCGACACCGTGTCTAAGCGCATCGAAGTCAACGACCTCAACGTTTACTACAGCAAGTTCAAGGCGGTGGAGGGCGTCAGCATGGTCATCGAGCCGCGCAGCGTCACGGCCTTCATCGGGCCGTCGGGCTGCGGCAAGTCGACCTTCATCCGCACGCTCAACCGCATGCACGAGGTCATCCCTGGCGCCTACGTCGAGGGTGAAGTGCTCATCGATGGCGACGATCTCTATGGCCCGGGCGTTGACCCAGTGCTCGTCCGCCGCCAGGTGGGCATGGTCTTCCAGCGCCCCAACCCCTTCCCGACGATGTCGATTCGCGACAACGTTCTCGCGGGCGTCAAGCTCAACAACCGTCGCATCAGCAAGACCGATGCCGACGAGCTCGTCGAGAAGTCGTTGCGCGGCGCCAACCTCTGGAACGAGGTCAAGGATCGCCTGGAGCGCCCCGGCTCGAGCATTTCGGGTGGCCAGCAGCAGCGTCTCTGCATCGCGCGCGCCATCGCCGTCGAGCCCGAGGTTATCTTGATGGACGAGCCGTGCTCGGCCCTTGACCCCATCTCGACGCTCGCGATCGAAGACCTCATCGAAGAGCTCAAGAAGGACTACACGATCGTCATCGTGACGCACAACATGCAGCAGGCCAGCCGCGTGAGCGACAAGACGGCGTTCTTCAACATCGCGGGAACCGGCAAGCCCGGCAAGCTCATCGAGTACGACGAGACCTCGGTGATCTTCTCGAACCCGAGCGTGAAAGACACCGAAGACTACGTCTCGGGCAAGTTCGGATAACCCGACCATCGCGGGGCGTCTCGCGCCCCCGACGTTCGCGAGCGAGTGCGCTAGAAGCTTGACCGCGCCTCGGCCGGCGCCGAGTCGTCTTCGTGCAGCGTGAAGCGATAGCCGACGTTGCGCACCGTGCCGATGAGTGACTCCATGTCGCCGAGCTTGGCGCGCAAGCGCCGCACGTGCACGTCGACCGTGCGCGTTCCACCGAAGTAGTCGTAGCCCCACACCTCACTGAGCAGCTGCTCTCGCGTGAAGACGCGGCTGGGGTGCGTGGCGAAGAAGCGCAGCAGTTCAAACTCTTTGAAGGTGAGGTCGAGCGTGCGGCCGTGCACTTTGGCCGAGTAGCTGGCTTCGTCAATGACGACGCCGGATGCCCGAATCATGCTCGAGCCCTCGTCGCGCGACTGGCGGCCAACGGCGAGACGGATGCGGGCATCCACTTCAGCGGGCCCGGCCGAGTCGAGCAGCACATCGTCGATGCCCCACTCGGCATTGATAGCCGTCAACCCACCTTCGGTGAGCACCACGATGATGGGGGAGCCTGCTCCCGTGGTGGTGAGAATCTTGCACAGCGACTTGGCGCTCGCGAGGTCGCCGCGCGCGTCGACGATGATGACGTCGGCGGGAGGCGCGCCAACGAGGGCCGCCGGTTCCGCCGGAATGCGGCGCACCCGGTGGCTGAGCAGGGCCAGCGCCGGAAGAACGTCAGTGTTCACCTGCGAGGTCAGGATCAACAGCTGAGCCATTCGTCCTCCACGGTGTCTCGCTCAGTGTACAAGCGCCTTAGCATGGGCGTATGACTCGAACGGTCGCCACCGCGCTGCCCGTCTGGCTTGCCGTTGTTGCGGCGGTCATCGTCGTGGCGCTCGCTTTGCCCGCGAGCCAGTGGTGGGCGGTGCTTCCGGCCATCGCGGGCGGCGCGATGATCATGACGTTCATCATTCAAGTGAGCCTGCAGTCGAAAGATGGCCTCGTCATGCGCATGCTCGTGTCGGTCACGGGGGCGATCGTGGTGCTCATGGTGGCGTCGGTCGCGACGCTCGTCGTGACGACCCTCTAGACCCGGTCGATCAGTCGCAAAAGCGCGAGAGCTGGAGAGAACCCGGCGCCGGGCTCTCAGCCAGCCGTCGTAGACTAGGGCCATGCTTCTCGCCCTTGAGATCTTCTTCCTCGGCCTGCTGGGTCTGGCGACGCTCTCGATCGGATTCGTGTCGGTCGTTGTGCTCGTCAACCTCTACCGCGGCCAGCGCTGATTCTGCCCGGCGCCGTGTTTTCTCTCGACACGAGTCTGCCGGCCGAGCTGGCCCCCCTCGCGTGGCTCATCGG
>JBDKJR010000123.1:0-3348 GCA_039796515.1 Actinomycetota bacterium | reverse complement strand
TTCCGATCTGACTACGCGGTCGACAACGACATCGAGCTCGTCGTGATCGGCCCCGAGGCTCCGCTCGTCGCGGGCGTGGCCGACGCCGTGCGCCGCCGCGGCATCGCCGTGTTTGGCCCGGGCGCTGCCGCCGCACAGCTCGAAGGCTCGAAGACCTTTGCCAAGCGCATCATGGATGCGGCCGGGGTTCCGACGGGCCGCGCCGTGCGCGCCGGCACGCTCGCCGAGGCCGAAGCGGCGATCGACGAGCTCGGCGCTCCCTACGTCGTCAAGGCCGACGGGCTGGCCGCGGGCAAGGGCGTCATCGTCACCGACGACCGCGCTGCGGCTGTGGCCCACGCGGAGCACTACCTGCAGCAGGGCGGCGTGCTCGTCGAGGAGTTCTTGGCCGGCCAGGAGGTCAGCCTCTTCATGCTGAGCGACGGCCACACCGTGCTGCCGCTGAGCCCCGCGCAAGATTACAAGCGAGTTGGCGACGGCGACGAAGGCCCGAACACGGGCGGCATGGGCGCGTATTCGCCGCTGCCGTGGGCGCCCTCGGGCTTCGTCGATGAGGTCATTCGCACGGTCGCCGAGCCGACGGTGCGGCAGCTCGCGGCCGAGCAGACTCCGTTCATTGGGCTGCTCTACTGCGGCCTCATCGTGACCGAGCAGGGCATCCGCGTCATCGAATTCAATGCCCGCTTTGGCGACCCCGAGACGCAAGTGGTGCTGCCGCGCCTCGTAACTCCGCTGAGCGAGCTGCTGTTTGCCGCGAGCACCGGCCAGCTCGCCGGCCGCCCGCACCCCGAGTTCAGCGACGACGTTGCCGTCACCGTCGTGCTCGCAAGCGAGGGCTACCCCGTGACCTCGGCGCCCAATCGCCCGATCACGGGGCTCGACGAGGCCGCCGCGGTCGAGGGGGTCACGATCGCCCACGCTGCCACGGCGCGCACCGCCGACGGCTTCTGCTCGACGGGCGGCCGCGTGCTGAGCGTCGTCGCCACCGGATCCGACTTTGCGCAAGCTCGCGCCCGCGCCTACGAGGCCATCGGCCGCATCGGGCTCGAGGGCGGTCAGTACCGCACCGACATCGCGCTGCGGGTCGTCTGATGGCGGATGCGGGCGCCCTGCTCGGCTGGACCCACGTCTACTCGGGCAAGGTGCGTGACCTCTACGAGCACGCAGAGCATCCGACCCTCATGCTCGTCGTCGCGAGTGATCGGGTCAGCGCGTTTGACCACGTGCTCGAGCCCGGCATCCCCGGCAAGGGCGCGCTGCTGACCCAGCTCACGCGCTGGTGGTTCGCGCAGCTCGACCAGCCCAACCACCTCGCTGCAGAGGGCCCCGCCGTGCCGGCCGAGCTCGCCGACCGCGCCATGCTCGTGAAGCGCCTCGACATGCACCCCATCGAGTGCGTCGTGCGCGGCTACCTCACGGGCTCGGGCTGGGCCGAGTATCGCGAGTCGGGCACGGTGTGCGGCATTCCGCTACCCGCGGGCCTGCGTGACGGCGATCGCCTGCCCGAGCCGCTCTACACGCCCGCGTTCAAGGCCCCGCTCGGCGAGCACGACGAGAACATCACGTTCGAGCGTTCGGTCGAACTCGTCGGTCTCGACGTCGCCACCGCGCTGCGGGATGCGTCGCTCGCGATCTTCGTGCGTGCGAGTGAGATCGCACTCTCGCGCGGGGTCATCCTTGCCGACACCAAGTTCGAATTCGGCACCGACCCTGCCACAGGTGAGCTGACCCTCGCCGATGAGGTGTTGACCTCGGATAGCTCGCGCTACTGGGACGCGACGCTCTATGCCGCGGGTGGCGCGAACCGCATGGATAGCTTCGACAAGCAGATCGTGCGCAACTGGCTCGCCGCGAACTGGGACAAGAACGGCACCCTGCCCGCGCTGCCCGCCGAGATCGTCGAGCGCACGGCCGCGCGGTATCGCGAGCTCATCGAGCGGCTCTGCGACTAGGCACGTCTCTGCTGGGCGGAATGCCGCGGGGTGCACGCCGGTTGACTCGGGCATGACCGAATCCACCCGACTCGCGGCCGATACCGCGATGGGACCCGTGACCCTCGACGTCGCCGACCTTGACGGGATGACGGCGTACTACCGCGACGCCGTGGGCTTGAGCGTGCTCCACGCGACGGGGCCGGTCGTGACGCTCGGGCGAGCGGGTGACCTGGGCACCGCATCCGTGCCCCTCGTGATTCTGCGGCACAGCCCGACGCTCAAGCACGCGGGGCCGCGCGAGGCTGGGCTCTTTCACACGGCCATCTTGTTCGAGACGCAAGCGGCCCTCGCGGCGGCGGTCTACACGGTGGCGACGTCGTATCCGCAGCGGTTCACGGGCTCGAGCGACCACCTCGTGAGTCAGGCGTTCTACTTCGACGACCCCGAGGGCAACGGCGTCGAGCTCTATTGGGACCGCGACCGCACCCAGTGGTCGTGGGTTCACGGCAGCATCGAAATGGCCACGCTGTTTCTCGACCCCAACGGCTTCTTGCGCGAGCACCTGACCGACGAGGCGCTCGTGGCGCACGGCTCGGCTCCCGCGGTCGTCGGGCACGTGCACTTGAGCGTGGGCGATGTCGCCACGGCGCAGCACTTCTACGTTGACCAGCTTGGCTTCGACCTGACGACCGCGTTTGCCGGGCAGGCCATCTTCGTGAGCGCGGGCGGCTATCACCACCACATGGCCATGAACGTGTGGCGCAGCAACGGTGCCGGTCGACGGATGCCCGCTCTGGGCCTCGGCCAGGTCGACCTCGTGCTGCCGAACGCCGACGAGCTCGGCGCCACGGCCGAGCGCCTGCACCACCACGGAGTCGCCGTGCGCGATGACGGCCGCACGCTCGAGCTCGACGACCCCTGGGGCACCCTGCTGCGGTTGACGCCCGCGGGCGCGTAACGTCGCGGCTTAGACTCGCGCTCGTGACCGAGTTTCGACCGCCGCGCCGACTGCGGCTGAGCCGCGCGATCGCGGCCGCGCAAGGGCCTGTGTTGCTCGCGCAGGGGCGCCGGTTGCGTCGTGAGACACCGCGGCTTCCGGATGCGCCACTGCCCTGGGAGGGCAGCGTTGACGGCGGCGGCCCGGGTGACGCGGGCGGAGCATCCCGCCCCCTGAACTTGCTCGTGATCGGCGACTCGACGGCCGCGGGCGTCGGCGTGGACCACGCTGACCTCGGGCTCGGCGGGCGGCTCGCTGAAGCGCTCGCGGCACGCACGGGTCGCCCGGTGCACTGGCGCGCGGCGGGGCGCAACGGGGCCACGGCGAGCGACCTCGTGCGGCAGTACCTCACGCCCGCGCTGCACGGGCCGACGGATCTCGTGTTTCTCACGATCGGGGCAAACGACGCGCTCGCGC
>JBDKJR010000122.1:0-2918 GCA_039796515.1 Actinomycetota bacterium | reverse complement strand
CTCGGTGAGCTGCAAGGGGTGCCGGTTCGGGCAGCTGAGTCGTTCGCTGAAAGTGCGGGTGCGATCAGGGGCACCAACTTCACGGTCAACAAAGTCGATGACGACGAGGCCCTCGGTCAGGCCGAGAGCGGTTTCGAGGGAGTCGGTCAAACGGGTCAATGCATCGTCGTTCGCGACTAAGCGGTCGACTACGACGGCAATGTCGTGCTTTACCTGTTTCTTGAGAAGCGGGGGCTCACTCAGTTGAATCTGTTCGCCATCGACGACAGCACGCGCGTAGCCCGAGGCGGCGAGCTCGCGGAAGAGGTCAACGAACTCGCCCTTCTTCTGGCTCACGACGGGCGCCAGCACCTGGAATCGCGTGCCGGTCTCGAGGGTCATGAGCTCGTCCGCAATCTGCTGCACCGTTTGGCGCTGGATCCGCTCGCCGCACTCGGGACAGTGCGGAATACCCACGCGCGCCCAGAGCAAGCGCATGTAGTCATAGATCTCGGTGATCGTGCCCACCGTTGATCGCGGGTTTCGGTTGGTCGACTTTTGGTCGATCGAGACCGCGGGGCTCAGGCCCTCGATGAAGTCGACGTCGGGCCGATCGACCTGACCCAGAAACTGGCGGGCATACGCCGAGAGCGACTCAACGTAACGACGCTGGCCCTCGGCGAAGATCGTGTCAAAGGCGAGAGAGCTCTTGCCCGACCCAGAAAGACCGGTGAACACGACGAGCGCGTCGCGCGGAATCACCAGGTCGACGTCGCGCAGGTTGTGCACCCGTGCGCCGCGAACACTCAGATGGGGAGCAGTCTCAAGAGGGGTGGCCGACACTCTGATGATTCTAGGTGTGCCCTCCGACAGCAGACTGAGTGGCCGCCTTAGCGCACGTGGCCCGCGTCGACCATCCCCCGCAGGTCTTTCTTGAGGTCTTGCACTTCGTCTCGCAGTCGTGCAGCGAGTTCAAACTTGAGCTCTTCTGCGGCGGTGAGCATTTGGGCGGTGAGATCAGCGATGATCGACTCGAGCTCGGTCGCACCGGCTGCGGCGAGCCCTTCGCGGCGAATGGCCGGTGTTGCGGCCTTCTTGCCCGAGCCGGTGCGAGAGCCGCCACGGCTCGCCAACAGTTCTGCCGTGTCGGCACCCTCACGCACGAGTTGATCGGTGATGTCGGCGATCTTCTTGCGTAGGGGCGTCGGATCAATGCCGTTCGCGGTGTTGTAGGCAATTTGCCGATCACGGCGCCGTGTCGTCTCGTCGATGGCCTGTGCCATCGACGGCGTCACCACGTCGGCATACATGTGTACTTCGCCCGACACGTTTCGGGCAGCGCGACCGATCGTCTGAATGAGCGACGTTGACGAACGCAAGAAGCCCTCTTTGTCGGCGTCAAGAATCGCCACAAGAGAGACCTCGGGCAGGTCGAGCCCTTCCCGAAGAAGGTTGATGCCCACGAGAACGTCGTAGACGCCCTGCCGCAACTCACTCAAGAGCTCGACGCGGCGCAAGGTGTCAACGTCAGAGTGCAGGTACCGTACGCGAACGCCCGCTTCGGTCAAGAACTCGGTGAGTTCTTCGGCCATCTTCTTCGTGAGCGTCGTGACGAGTACCCGTTCGTCTCGTTCGCTGCGAATGCGGATCTGCTCGAGCAAGTCGTCGATCTGTCCCTTACTGGGCTTCACGACGATGCCGGGATCAACCAGGCCGGTCGGGCGGATGATCTGCTCGACGACCGAGTCGGTGATGCCCATTTCATACTTGCCGGGCGTGGCCGAGAGGTAGACCTTCTGACCCGTGCGATCCAGAAACTCCTCCCACCGCAGGGGTCGATTGTCGAGGGCACTCGGAAGACGAAAACCGTGCTCGACGAGCGTGCGCTTGCGGGAGGCATCGCCTTCGTACATCGCCCCGATTTGCGGAACGGTCACGTGGCTCTCATCGATCACGACGAGGAAGTCTTCGGGGAAGTAATCAAGGAGGCAGTTCGGCGGCTCGCCCGGTGCGCGCCCGTCAATGTGCCGGGAGTAGTTCTCAATGCCGTTGCAGAAGCCGATTTGCTCCATCATCTCGATGTCGAACGTGGTGCGCATGCGCAGCCGTTGCGCTTCGAGCAATTTGCCCTGCCGTTCGAGCTCAGCGAGCCGAACCTCGAGTTCTTCTTTGATCGTCACGATCGCTCGCTGCATCGTGTCGGCCGAAGCGGCGTAGTGAGTCGCCGGGAAGACGGATACGGCGTCGAGCGCGCGGACGACATCCCCCGTCAGGGGATGCAAGGCATACAAGGCCTCGACCTCATCGCCGAACATCTCGATGCGAATCGCGAGCTCTTCGTACATGGGAATGATCTCGATCGTGTCGCCGCGCACGCGAAACTTGCCCCGAGAGAAGTCGACATCGTTGCGCTGATATTGCATGCCGACGAACTTTCGAATGAGCTGGTCTCGCGGGATGCTCTGCCCGACCTGCAACGCGACCATGGCTTCGAGGTACTCTTCGGCCGCCCCGAGGCCGTAAATGCACGAGACCGTGGAGACAACCACGACATCGCGACGACTCAAGAGCGAATTGGTGGTCGAGTGGCGCAAGCGCTCAACCTCGGCATTGACCGAGCTGTCTTTCTCAATGAAGGTGTCGGTCTGCGGTACGTAGGCCTCGGGTTGGTAGTAGTCGTAGTACGAGACGAAGTACTCGATGGCGTTGTGCGGCATAAGGTCACGAAACTCGGTGGCGAGCTGCGCAGCGAGGGTCTTGTTGTGCGCGAGCACGAGCGTGGGCCGTTGCACTTGTTCGATGAGCCACGCGGTGGTCGCTGACTTTCCGGTGCCCGTTGCGCCGAGCAAGACAATGTCGGTCTCCCCCGCGTTGATGCGGGCGGCGAGCTCGGCAATCGCTTGCGGCTGATCGCCGCTCGGCGTGTAGTCACTCACGAC
>JBDKJR010000121.1:0-4385 GCA_039796515.1 Actinomycetota bacterium | reverse complement strand
CGAGTGGTCGATGATGATCTGCTGATACAGCTGCTCTAGGCCGCTCACGACGTCGCTCCTTCACTGAGCCCAAAGAACGGGCGGATGCTCGCCACCGCCTCGAGCGCCCGATCAACCTCGTCGGCCGTCGAGTGCACGCCGAGGCTGAGCCGCAGGCTCGCCGTGACGCCGAAGCGGCGGTGCAGGGGTTGGGCGCAATGGTGGCCGACGCGCGCAGCGATCCCCACCTCGTCGAGCACCTGCCCGGCGTCGTGCGCGTGCACGCCGTCGACGACGATGCTCGCGAGACCCACGCGCGGGGCCGGACTCGGCTGACCAAGCACGCGAATGTTGGGGATGCGGGCAAGGCCGGCGAGCATCCGATCGGTCAGCGCGTGCTCACTCGCCGCAATGCGGTCGAGGCCCAGCTCGGTCACGAAACGCACGGCTTCGGCGAGCCCGATCGCTTGCGCGATGCGCGGAGTTCCCGGCTCGAAGCGCTGCGGAGCGGGCAGGTATTCGGCGCGTTCCATCGTGACGGTCGTGATCATCGAGCCGCCGTAGAGGAAGGGCGGCAGAGCGTTGAGCAGCTCGGCGCGGCCATAGAGAACACCGATGCCCGTGGGGCCATAGAGCTTGTGGCCGCTGAACACCGCAAAGTCGACGTCGAGCTCGCGCGGGTGCAGCGCGAGGTGCGGAGCCGCCTGGCACGCATCGAGCACCACGAGCGCGCCCACCGCCCGCGCGAGCGGCACGAGCACGTCGAGCGGCAGGGTTGCCCCCGTGACGTTCGACACGTGCGCGAGAGCGAGCACACGCGTGCGGTCGCCAATGATGGTGGCCGCGGCCCCGAGGTCGAGCGTGCCGTCATCGTGCACGGGGATGAAGCGCAGGGTTGCCCCCGTGCGCGCCGCGAGTTCTTGCCAGGGGATCAGGTTGGCGTGGTGCTCGAGCTCGGTGACGACGATCTCGTCGCCCGCGTGCAATCCGTAGGGGGCGGCTGCCGCACTCGCTCCGGCCCCGCGGCCGATGCTCGCCGTGCCCAGGGCGTAGGCGACGAGGTTGAGGGCCTCGGTCGCGTGGCTCGTGACGACGACCTCGTTCTCGTCGACGGCGAGAAAGGCGGCGACGGTGCGGCGGGCATCCTCATACAGCTCGGTCGCTTCGCCCGCGAGCGTGTGGGCTCCGCGATGCACGGCCGCGTTCGACTCGCGGTAGAACGCGCTCTCGGCCTCGATGACGCACAGCGGCTTCTGTGCCGTCGCCGCTGAGTCGAGGTAAGCGAGCGGGTGCCCGTTGACCTCGCGCCCCAGAATCGGAAACTGCGAACGGATGCTCGCGAGCTCGTCACTCGTGAACGGCACGCTCGACGCCGCCGCCGACGGCTGCCCGGCCGGAGTGGGCGCGGCCGGAGTGGGCGCGTCCGGAGTGGGCGCGTCCGGAGTCGCGGCAAGTGAGGTCACCCCTCCAGGGTATTCGCTGCGCCTGGTCGCGCACCCTGCGCGAGCCGGTGTTCGCTGCGCGCTGATCTCGCCCCGCGCCGCCCCCGCCCTCCGCTGTGCGCCGCCCCTCGCGCCCGCCCCGCGCCTCGCCGCGCTCGAGTTCCGCTGCGCGCCGCGCCCACCCCGCGCCGTCGGCTCGGTTGGAGTCGCTCCAATCGCTTCCGAAAGCGCGGAAGTTCCCGAGGTTCGCTCGCAACCTTCCGCGCTTTCGGAAGCGCGTCGGGGCAAACGCCGCCGTGGGCGCAGGCCGCGACGGAGACGCGAGCAATCACGCCGGGTCTTGTCTCGCAACCGCCTTCAACGGAATCGGAGGATGACGAATCGGGCTCAAGAAGTTCCGACTCCGTTGAAGCCATCCGAACGAGGTGCCGGAGTTTTCGGCAGAAACGAGGGCCGCGGGGCGAGGGCCGCGGGGCAAGGGCCGCGGGGCAAGGGCTGCGGCGCAAGGGTGCGCGCGATTAGTCTCCGAGCTCGACCTGGTAGACGGGGATCAGCACGATCGTGACGTTCTCGGTCGCCACGCCGCGCTCGGCGAGCGCGGACTCAAGTGCGGCCGTGTCGGGCATGGGCAACGGCCCTTCGACCGTGACGGTGAGCTCGAGGCTGGAGTAGTCGATGCTCTCGAGACTCCAGCCGGTGTCGACGAGCCACGCGTCGACCTCGGCGTGCACGGCCGACTCGATGATCGACTTGGCACCGATCTGAAAGCTCGTGACCGAGAGCGGCAGCCCGATGATGACGAGCATGACGGCCAGCAATGCAGCTGGCTTGCGCAGGCTCGCCCGGTGCGTGCCCTCGGCGACGCCCACCGCCGAAAGCTTGTTGACACCGTAGAACGACATCACGACGATGCCGGTCGCGATGATCGCCACGACATTCGTGACGAACAAGAGCATGGCGCCGAGCGCCTCGCCGAAGGCACCCGACTCGAGAGTGAGGCCGACAACCGTCAGCGGGGGCACGAGCGAAATGGCGATCGCGACGCCCGGCAGAGTGTCAGAGATATCGCGGCGCACGAGGGCGACCGAGCCGACCACGCCCGTGCCGAGCGCGGCGAGCAAGTCGATGAGGCGCGGGCTCACACGACCGGCCACTTGCGAGTTTGTCGCCGCGACGACGTCACCGGCAACGAGCATCCCGATCGCGAAGCCGATCGCGATCGCGGCACCGGCCCCCGCGAAAACGAGGAGCAGAGACCGCACGAGGTTCGAACGATCGCCGAGCACGGTGGCGAGCATGGTTCCTTGAATGGGGCCCAAGAGGGGCGCGACGATCATGGCGCCGATCACCGCGGCCGTCGAGTCGGCCACGACGCCCGCCGAAGCGATGATCGACGACAGCACCAACAGCATCCAGAACCGCGAATAGCGCGCGCGGGCCTCGGGGCCATCGAAGAACACCGATTCCCGCATCTGCGCGGGCGTAGAGAAACGCGACTCCATGGGCAGAATCTAGCCCCTGCGGGGCGTGCGGCCCATCCCTATAGTGAGAACATGATCCGCCACATCGTGCTCTTCCGCTTGGCTGCCACCGACGAGGCACAGCGTCGCGACGACGCCCACGGCCTTGCCGAGCGTTTGGAGGCGCTCGAGACGCAGATTCCGGGCATTGTGAGCATCCGTGTCGACCGCGACCTCGGCCTCGTTGACGGCCACTGGGATGTCGCGCTCGTCTCAGAACACGACGACAACGCGGCGCTCGAGGCCTACCAGGCGCACCCCGCGCACAAAGAGGTTGCCGCGTGGATCGCGACGGTCATCAGCGACCGCGCCGTCGTCGACTACTCGATCTAGACCATGGCCACGCCGGCCGACGCCGAGTACATCGCGCCGCGTATGCCCTTGTGGATGCTCGCCCGCAGCGGCGAGCACCTCACAGTTGACCGGCTGAGGTTGCGGCTCGCGGCCTATGTCTACGGAAACATCCTGGTTCTCGCGGCGATCGTGCTCGCGACGGGAAAGTCAATCGTGGGCGGAGAAGCGGCGCTCTTCGTGATCGTGACCGCTCTAACGACCTACGTCGCGCATATCGTGGCGCACACGGTCGGGCAGCAACTCGGCCGCGAACGCGGCGGTCACCGCGCCCACATGAACGACGAAATGCGCGACGCTCTGCCCATTCTCATCTCGGGTCTCGTGCCGGCGATCATCTTGCTTGCGGCGACGCTCGACGTGGTGCCGAGCCAACTGGCGCAGCTGGGCGCCGCGCTCTGGGTCGTGGCGCGCATCGCGCTCATCGGGTTTCTCGTCGAGCGGCTGAGCGGGCGTCGCCCCACGTGGCGCACCTTCAGCGGCGGACTCGTTCTGGCCCTGCTGAGCGCCATCATCGTCGTGCTCAAGGTGCTGTTCGCACACTGAGCTCGCGGGCGGGCTAGCGCTGGGCGATCGGCGCGACCGTGGCGCCCGGCAGGGCCGCGAGGTACTCGCCCGTGACGAGAACTTTGGCGCCACGAATCCCCGCACCGACGATGAGCGGCCCGCTCGCCGCCACGGCCTCGTCGACGAGAATCGCCCAGTCGGCCGGCAGGCCCAGCGGCGTCACGCCGCCGTACTGCATGCCGGTCGCTTCGATCACGGCGTCGAGGGGCGCGAAGGATGCGCGGCGTGCGTCGAGCATCCGTCGCACCGCCCCGTTCACATCGATGCGATCGCTGCCCAAGATCATGCACGCGACGAGCGTGCGGGTTTCTCCGCGTTTCGCTTCGACGACCACGCAGTTGGCGCCTTGCGAGGGGTCGATCTCGTAGTGCGCGCAGAAGGCGGCGGTGTCGGCGAGTTCGGCATCGATCTCTCCGACGAGCACGCGGTCATCGGGATGCGCGGCAAGAAACGCCCGCACGGGCTCGGCGAGCAACTCGGGGTGCTCAGAGGCGGGCGCGAGGGCGAGCGTGCCAAACATCGTCAT
>JBDKJR010000120.1:0-5386 GCA_039796515.1 Actinomycetota bacterium | reverse complement strand
GCCCCCGTTAGGATTGGCGACGGAGCGTACACGGGAGCAGGAACGGTCGTCCGCAAAGATGTCCTGGCCGGCGCCCTGGCAGTGAATGTGGCACCTCAGCGCAACGTTGACCGTTGGGTGGCCGCCAACCGCCCGGGAACAGCCGCCGCCGAGGCAGCTGCGGCGGCATCCGCCGACACTGAATCTGACCCCGAGACCGCGTAGCCGACCAGCACATCAGCGTCGCCTCGGCGGCAGAAGGCGGGACCTCATGGCCAGCATCAAGATCACCGGCCAGAAGCGCCTCGTCATTGTGACCGGTCGGTCACACCCCACGCTCGCACACGAGGTTGCCGACTACCTGCAGACCGATGTCGTGCACACCGACGCACGCACCTTCGCCAACGGCGAGATCTACGCGCGCTACGACGAGAGCGTGCGCGGGTGCGACGCCTTCGTGATCCAGTCGCACGCGGCGCCCATCAACGAGGCGCTCATGGAGCAACTGATCATGGTGGATGCTCTCAAGCGTGCGTCTGCCAAGCGCATCACCGTGGTCGCACCCTTTTACCCCTACGCCCGCCAAGACAAGAAGGGTCGCGGCCGCGAGCCCATTTCGGCCCGACTTGTCGCCGACCTCTACAAGGCGGCGGGCGCCGACCGCATCATGAGTGTCGACCTGCACGCCGCGCAGATTCAGGGCTTCTTCGACGGGCCCGTCGACCACCTCTTCGCGATGCCCGTGCTGCTCGAGCACTTTCAGAAGCTGCTCGACCCCGCGACCCTCACGGTCGTGTCGCCCGACATGGGCCGCGTGCGCGTGGCCGACATCTGGAGCGACAAGCTCGGCGCACCGCTCGCGATCATCCACAAGCGTCGCGACCCGCGCGTGCCCAACCAGGTCTCGGTGCACGACATCGTCGGTGAGGTTGAGGGCCGCGTGTGCCTCATCGTCGACGACATGATCGACACGGGCCGCACGATCGTCAAGGCCGCCGAAGCGCTCAAGAAGAACGGCGCCACGGCCGTGGTCGTCGCCGCGACGCACGCGGTGTTTAGCGACCCGGCCTTCGAGATTCTGCAGGATGTCGCGGTCGACCAAGTAGTCGTGACCGACACCCTTCCCGTGCCCGACGACAAGCGCTGGGATCGCCTCACGGTGCTCTCGATCGCGCCGCTCATCGCGCGCGCGATTCACGAGGTTTTCGACGATGGGTCGGTCACCTCGATGTTTGACGGCGCCGCGTAAACCCTAGGCGTTGAGCAGTTCGACGATCGCGGCCTCGAACACCGCGTGGTGAGCATCCACATCGCCTCGCGTCGTCATGGGCGCCATGAGTGCCATGTTGTGGAACGGCGTGAGCATGATGCCGCGGTTGACGAGGTAGAGGTGCAAGAAGTCTTCGAGCTCGCCGTCGGCTGCTTCTGCCGCGAGCGTGCCGTTCTTCGGGTAGGGGCGGGCGAACCGGTACTCGGCGCGCGTTCCCAGCTGGTTGATCGCCCACGGCAGCTCATGCCGATCGAAGAGCTCGTTGACGCCGTCGGTGAAGTAGGTTGCGGTGTCAATCATGGTCGCGAAGGCGTCGTCGGTGAGCACGTGCTCGAGGGTTGCGCGCATGGCCGCGACCGAGAGCGGGTTGCCGGCGAGGGTTCCGCCGACGCCGCCCATGTCGACAAGGTCGAGGTCGGTGCGCGCGAGCGCGCGCTCAGCGAACTCGGCCGACAGACCGTAGGCTCCGGTCGGGATGCCCCCTCCGATCGACTTGCCAATGACCACGAGGTCGGGCTCGAGGTTGTAGGCGGTCGTCATACCGCCCGGCCCGGCCGAGAAGGTGTGCGTCTCATCGATGATGAGTAGCGCGTCGTACTGCCGCGTGAGCGCGCGAACTCCCTCGAGATAGCCGGGCTCGGGCAACACAATGCCGATGTTCGTGAGCGCGGGCTCGATGAGCACCGCGGCGACGTCACCGTGCGCGAGAGCGCGCTCGAGGCCCGGCAGGTCGTTGTATTCGGCGGCGCGCGAGGTCTCGGTCACATCGACCGGAGCACCGACGTTGCCGGGGCGCGACATGCTCTCGCCGTCGGGCCCGACGACGACGAGCGACTCGTCGACCGATCCGTGGTAGCAGTACGAGTGGAAGACGATCTTGGGTTTTCCGGTGATCGCGCGCACGAGGCGAATCGCCCAGCGATTCGCATCCGTCGCCGTCAGCGAGAACGACCAGCGGTCCATCTTGAATCGGCGGCTGAGCTCGGCGCCCACCCACTCGGCATCTTCCGTCGGCAGCATCGTCACGAGGCCGCCGAGCTCGCCGGCGCGGCGGGTGATCGCCTCGACGACAACGGGGTTGGAGTGACCGGCCATCGAGCCGGTGTCGCCGAGCGCGAAGTCGATGTACTCGTGCCCGTCGATGTCCCACACGCGATTGCCGTTCGCGCGGTCAAGGTAAATCGGGAATGCGCCCGACTTCTTGTTCATCCATGTCATGGGCACGCGGCCAAAGAGGTGTTCGGCACGCTCGTAAGCGGCCTTCGACTTCGGGCGGGCGGCGATGAAGGCCTGTTGCTCGCGCTCGGTGAGCGCGGCCAGGCGGGTGCGATCGATGCTGATCATGGGGTTCCTCACTGTTCGTCGACGATGACGGATGCGCGCGCTCGGGTACACCGAACGACCGCGCAGCGGCATCGGTTCCGCGCGAAATAGGTCGCGACTGAGGTGACCGGAAGCGATGACGGCAACCACCGCTCCTCGACGGGTCACGCCGCCTCGAGAGAGCCTCGGGGCGCCGTTCGCATGCGCGGAACGCTTCTAGTGTTGCACGCCGCCCCCGGGGCACGGCAAGAAGCGTCAGCTGAGCGTGCGCGGCACGAGCTTCGGAGCCCCGGGAATCAGGCCCAGCACGGCGACCAGCACGTCGCCGCTCGGCGTGACGGCGTAGCAGTTCCAGCCCATCGCCTCGGCTGACAGCAGCTCGAACGCGACACGGCTCGGCGTGCGCTCGTTGGCGTAGAAGTCGACCGCGAGGCGGCACGACTGCTCGGCGGTGGAGCGAGCGATCGAGTAGGTTCCGACGGCGGTCGGCAGCAGAATCCCGATCAGCGCGATGAGCGCGACCCAGCGCATGACGCGGCGGCGGCGCTCCCACGCCGGAACACCGGCATCGTCGTCAACCGCCCCGCGCAGCTCAATCGGGTCGTCGTCGTCCATGACGGCAAGTCTGCCACCGCACGCTCAGCATGAGCAGCGACCGCGCAGCGCGACGACCGCGCTCGTCGCGCGGAAGCGGCGTCGCGCCGCAGCAGCGGCGGCGCGACAGGTCAATGCAACTCAGTGCGAGTCGGTCGCGCTGATCTCGGTGCGGTCGCCGCTCCACAGCGTGTGGAACGTGCCCTCTTTATCGACGCGCTTGTAGGTGTGAGCGCCGAAGAAGTCACGCTGGCCTTGCACGAGTGCGGCTGGCAAGCGGTCGGCGCGCAGGCCGTCGTAGTACGAGAGCGACGACGCGAACGCCGGGGTCGGGATGCCCGCGAGGGCCGCACCCGACACGATGCGGCGCCACGAGGGCAGCGCCCCGGCGACAGCCTCGGCGAAGTACGGCGCGGTGACGAGCGCCACGAGCGCGGGGTCGGCGGCGTACGCCTCGGTGATGCGGTTGAGGAAGCGAGCGCGAATGATGCACCCCGCACGCCAGATGCGCGCGATGTCGCCCTTCTTGATGTCCCAGTTGTACTGCTCGGCACCGGCGACGATCGCGTCGAAGCCTTGGCTGTAGGCGATGATCTTCGAGGCGTAGAGGGCGCGGCGCACATCCTCGACGAAGGCGTCGCGGTCGGCGACCTGCCACTCCTGCGTGCTGCCCGGCAGTGACGCCGCGGCCGCGCGCTGGGCGGGCTTCGACGAGAGCGAGCGAGCGAACACGGCCTCCGCGATGCCCGAGACGGGAACGCCGAGGTCGAGCGCGGTCTGAACGGTCCACGCGCCGGTGCCCTTGGCACCGGCTTGGTCAAGAATGACGTCGACGAGCGGCTTGCCGGTCGTCGCATCCACCTGGCGCAGCACCTCGGCGGTGATCTCGATGAGGTAGCTCTCGAGCTCGCCGGTGTTCCACTCGGCGAAGACCTCGGCGATCTCGGCCGGCTCGAGGCCGCCGACGCGGCGCAGCAGGTCGTAGGCCTCGGCGATGAGCTGCATGTCGACGTATTCGATGCCGTTGTGGATCATCTTGACGAAGTGGCCAGCGCCGTCGGTGCCGACGTGCGTGACGCAGGGCTCGCCCTCGGCAACCGCGGCGATCGACTCGAGAATCGGCTTGAGGGTGACCCAGGCTTCGGCCGAGCCGCCGGGCATGATCGAGGGGCCGTTGAGGGCGCCCTCTTCGCCACCCGAGATGCCGGCGCCGACGAAGTTGATGCCCGTGGCGCGCACAGCGGCCTCGCGGCGGATGGTGTCGGTGAAGAGAGCGTTGCCGCCGTCGACGATGATGTCGCCCGGCTCAAAGACCTCGGTGAGCGCGTCGATGACGGCGTCGGTGCCGCGGCCAGCCTGGACCATGATGATCGCGGTGCGCGGCTTTTGCAGCGAGGCGGCGAACTCGGCGTAGTCCTTCGTCGCGATGAAGCCCGCTTCGGGGTGCTCGGTGACGAGGGTCTCGGTCTTCTCAAACGAGCGGTTGAAGACGGCGACGGTGTTGCCCTCGCGGCTGGCAAGGTTGCGGGCGAGGTTCGAACCCATGACGGCGAGGCCGACGACCCCGATGTTGGCGGTAGGCGTGGTGGTCATGCCTTCCAGCCTAGAGCCGAACCAGCGGGCGATGTGGCCGCTGGCCGCGTACCGTGGGCGTGTGATCCCTCGCCCGGCAGCCGTCGTCGTTCTCATGGGCGTGTCGGGCGCGGGCAAGACCACGGTGGGCCTGGCGGCGGCGGAGCGCGCGGGCGTTCGGTTTATCGATGCCGACGCGCTGCATCCCCCATCGAATGTGGCGAAAATGGCGGCGGGCGAGCCGCTGGGCGACGCCGATCGCGCTCCGTGGCTCGATGCGGTCGCAGCCGTCTTGGTCACGGATGCGCCCTGCATCGTCGCCTGCAGCGCCCTCAAGGCGGCCTACCGCGATCGCTTGCGGGCGGATGCCCCGCACGCGCACTTCGCTTTGCTCGAGCCCGATCGGCTCACGCTCGAGGGCCGCGTCGCCGCGCGCGAGGGCCACTTCATGCCCGCGGCGTTGCTCGACTCGCAGCTCGCAACCCTCGAGCCGCCGACGCCGAGCGAGAACGTGCTCGTGCTCGACGCCGCGCGACCGCTCGACGATCTCGCGGCCGCCGTCGCGGCCTTGCTCGTGCCTCGGGTAGACTGAGCGACTGTACTTCGGCGAGGGAGCGACTTTCGCTCCGTAATCGACGCGGTGGGCAA
>JBDKJR010000119.1:0-6907 GCA_039796515.1 Actinomycetota bacterium | reverse complement strand
CGAGTTCACCTCGCGCGGCTTTCTCATCGCCGGTGCGTTCGCGGCTCTGGTATTTGCCCTGCTGGAGCTTGACCCGTTCTGGATCGCGAACGTGCTGTACTTGGGCTTCTTCCTCTCGGCGCTGCTCGAGACCGTGACGAAGATCGGCCTCTACCGTGTGGGCGTGCCCGCGTGGTGAAGCCCACGCGCGTCACCAACAGCATCCGTTCGCTGCGATTCGCCGCGGGAGAGCTCACGCAAGCCGAGCTCGCTGAACGGGTCGGGGTGACCCGCCAAACCATCATCGCGATCGAGCAGGGCAAGTATTCGCCGTCACTCGAGATCGCCTTCCAGATTGCCCACGCGCTCGGGGTTCGGCTCGACGAGGTCTTCTCGTACCCGGCCACGGGCGCTGCGACACCCTCGACGGGAGACTCCGCATGACTACGTCCAGCCCCACCATGACCGCCATCGTGCAACACGGCTATGGAAGCGCCGAGGTGTTGAGCCTCGGCACTGTGCCGGTGCCGACGGCCAAGCCCACCGAGGTTCTTGTGGGGGTCGCGGCCGTGAGCCCCGACTCGGGCACCGTGCACCTCATGACGGGTGACCCGCTCGCGGTGCGCCCCGTCATCGGTCTCCGCACGCCGCGCCAACCAATTATCGGCCTCGCCTTTGCCGGCGTGATCGAGGCCGTCGGTGATGAGGTTGCCGAGTTCGCCGTGGGCGACCGTGTCGCCGGAACCGCCACGGCGGCTTTCGCCGAGTTTGTCGTGGCGACGCCTGCCAAGATCGCCCGGGTTCCCGACGCGGTCTCGATAACGGATGCCGCAACTCTTCCGGTCTCCGCCGGCACGGCACTGCAGGCGGTGCGTGACAGCGCTCGCGTGCAGCCGGGCCAGAGCGTGCTCGTCATCGGCGCGGGTGGTGGGGTCGGATCATTCGTGACTCAGCTCGCCGCTGCCGCGGGCGCGCGCGTGACGGGCGTGGCCAGTGCGGCTAAGGCCGAGTTCGTGCGCTCTCTCGGCGCCGAGCGGGTCATCGACTATCGGGCCACACCCGACCCGGCCGAGTGGGGCCGATTCGATGTCATCATCGAGGCCGCCGACGGTCGTGCTTTGCACGTCTTGCGCCGCGCGCTCACCGAGCGTGGCACGCTCGTCATCGTCGGCGCGGATAAATCGGGCGGCCCGGTTCTGCGCGGTGCAGATCGGCAGCTGCGAGCTCTTATGCTCGACCCCTGGGTCACGCACCGCTTGACGGCCGTGATGCAGCGCGAGAACAGTGACGACCTCAGCCAGCTGCTCACCATGCTTGCCGAGGGCACCCTGCGTGCCGCGATCGACGAGATTGCGTCGATCAATGAGGCGCGGGCGCTCATCGACCGCCTGGCACGTCAACAGGTCAGCGGCAAGGCCGTGATCGTCGTGAACGAGGCCGTCGGTGCGACTCGCTAGTCGGTCACGCCTTTGAGTGAGCCGGTGACAGGACCCTCGGGGTCGTAAATGACGCACAGCACTTCGCGGTCGCCATTCGACCAACTCGCCTCGGTGGGGTAGTAGTAGCTGAAGTCGAATCGTGAGTCGAGGTAGGGCTCGCCCACGAACACCTCGAAGGCCTCGAGACACAGGGCCTCGGCTTCACTCACCACGACAGCATCGCCACGATAGCTCGATTCGCCCAGTCGTTGGGAGGAATAGACCTCGCTGTCATGCGGCTCGTCACACGGAACCGTGTGAACGGTCTGCACTTCGCCCGAAGTCGTGGCGTCGTTGAGGCAATCGCCCACAACGAGGGCGAAGGCATCGGTTTGCTCGTTTGCTTCGATGATTGCGCCGTTCTCGTCACGCACGGGTTGCGTGTTGGTGCCGAGTGGCTCGAGCAACGAGCATCCAGAAACCGCCACGGCGACGGCCGCGGTTGCGATAAACGCACCCAGCAGCCGTCGCCGTGGCGAAGTGGTCATGAGCGAAACGCTTAGCGACCGATGTTCTGCAGCGAGCCCGTAACCTGGCCGGCCTCGTCGTAGATCGTGCAGAGAATCTCGCGGTCTCCGCCAGCCCAGCTGCCCTCAGTCGGGAAGTAGTAGCTGTAGTAGTAGAGCGAGTCAGCGTAGGCAATGCCCACAAAGCCCGGGAAGGCGTCGAGGCACGCCTGGTCAGCTTCAGCGATCACGGCGTCGGTACCGGGGAAGGTGTCGCCCTCCATGATGATCGAGGCGTAGATCTCGCTGTCGTGGGGCTCGTCACACGGAACAGTCGGGATCGTCTCGACCGTCTCGGCGGCCGTGGCATCGTTGAGGCAGTCGCCGACCTGCAGCGTGAAGACGTCGGTGTTGTCGTTGCCTTCGATGACCTCACCGCTGTCGTCGCGAGTGGCGGTGCCGCCACCCGTGAACTGGTCGAGGATGCTGCAACCGCTCAGGGCGACGCCTGCTCCGGCGATCGCGACAATGGCAAGAGCGCGAGTGAGGCGTGTGGGAAGTTCAATAGTCATGAGAGCTCGATTCAACTCAGGGTGGCGGGGTGAACGTGGCGCCGAGGGTGCTGCGATCGACGCGCACTCATGAGCCTACTCAGGCTTGGAGACGTCGCAACACTTCCTCATGCAATAGGCCGTTCGTGGCGAGCGCACTGCCGTGCCAGGGGCCGGCCTCTCCGTCAACAGAGGTGAAGCGCCCGCCCGCCTCTTCGACGATGGGTTGCAGAGCCGCCATGTCGTAAGGCTGCAGATCAAACTCGGCCGCGATGTCGATCGCGCCCTCGGCGACGAGCATGTACGACCACATGTCACCGATGGCGCGGGCGCGCCACACCGAGCGCGTGAGTTGCACAATGGGCTCGAGCCGGCCGACGCCATCCCAGCCGGGAAGACTGTTGTAGCTCAGCGAGGCGTCGGCGAGCTCGCGCACTCCGCTGACCTGCAGGCGTCGAGGCGAGCCGCCGTGCTGCGCGGTGTGGGCGCCAAGCCCGCGGGCGCCCCACCAGCGCTGCCCGAGCGCGGGAGCACTCACGACGCCGAGCACGGGTACGGCATCCACCGCCAAAGCGATGAGCGTGCCCCAGATCGGAACGCCCCGCAAGAAGTTGGCCGTGCCATCGATGGGGTCGATGATCCACTGGCGGCGCGCGCCTTCGCCGGTGCCCGCGTCGGTGCCGAATTCTTCGCCGAAGATGCCGTCGTCGGGGCGGGCGGCAGCGAGCCCGTCGCGAACGACGCGCTCGACGGCCTGGTCGGCATCGGTCACCGGAGTGCGGTCGGGTTTCGTGGTCACGCGCAAGTCGACCGCGCGAAAGCGATCGATCGACACGGCGTCGGCGCTCTCGGCGAGGGCGAGCGCGATTTCGAGGTCAGCCGTCAGATCGAGAGTGTCGTCGGCCGAGTGGTCGGGGGCTGCGGATGCGGGGCTCACGGTTTCAGCGTATCGGCGCCCGTGCGCCCGCTCGGGTGCACGAGTGTCGCGAGCAAGCGTTGCAGTGAGTCGAGGCGCTCGGCCCCAAACTCGCCGAGTTCTCCGGCTGCTGCGCGCTCGATTAGTTCGCAGTCGGGCGAGTCAGGGAGGTGGGTGCAGCCGCGCGGGCAGGTTTCGGCGATCTCGGCCAGGTCGCCGAACGACCGCACGATGTTGTCGGGGTCGACGTGGCCCAGGCCAAACGAGCGAACGCCGGGCGTGTCGATGATCCACCCGCCGCCGGGCAGTCGCAGCGAGACCGTCGATGATGACGTGTGGCGACCTCGGCCGGTGACCGCGTTGACGACACCGGTCGCTCGGTGGGCGTCGGGAACGAGGGCATTGACGAGCGTTGACTTGCCGACGCCCGAGTGGCCGACGGCAACGGTCGTGCGGTCGCGCAGCAGGCCGAGCAATTCGTCGACGGGGGGAGCGTCTGATCGGCTCGTGACGACGCGCACGTCGAGGCCGCGAAACTGGGCGAGAAACGCAGCCGGATCTGCCAGGTCGGTTTTTGTCATGACGAGCAGGGGCTCGATGCCCGCGTCGAAGGCGGCGACCAAGTACCGGTCAACGAGGCGAGGCCGGGGTTCAGGGTTCGCCGCGGCGACGACGATGAGCAGTTGGTCGGCGTTGGCGACGATGATGCGTTCGATCGCATCGGTGTCGTCGGCGCTGCGGCGCAACAAGGTGCGTCGCTCGTGGATGCGCACAATGCGTGCGAGCGAGCCCTCGGCTCCGGAGGTGTCACCGACGAGATCTACCTGGTCACCCGTGACGATCGCGTTCGACCGCAGCTCTCGAGCGCGCGTCGCAACGACCTCATGCTCGTCGGGGGTTGCTTCGCCAACGAGACACGCGTAGCGACCGCGGTCAACCGTGACCACTCGGCCCGCCACAGCATCGTTGTGGGCCGGGCGCTGTTTCGAGCGGGGCCGATTGGCCTTCGGGTTCGGGCGAGACCGCACGAGCGAGTCGTCGTCGTACGCGTCAAACGCGTCGTCGTCGTCGGGCGGAAGCCAACTCACGAGGCGTCTGACTCCGGCGCCGTCTGGTCGAGCATGTCGCTCCACAGGTCAACGAACTGCGGCAGCGTCTTGGCCGTCGAACCGATGTCATCGACGAGCACGCCGTCGACGGCGAGACCGATCATGGCGCCGGCCGTCGCCATGCGGTGGTCTTCATAGGCCCGCCACGGCCCGCCGTGCAGAGCACGCGGCTCAATCGCGAGGCCCTCGTCGAGTTCGGTGGCCTGGCCGCCCAACGCAGTGATCTCGGCGGCCAGTGCCGCGAGACGGTCGGTCTCGTGGCCGCGCAAGTGGCCAATGCCCGTGATCGTGCTCGGGCTACTCGCGAGGGCGGTGAGAGCAACGATGGCGGGCGCGAGCTCGCCCCCCGTCGAGAGGTCGAGGTCGACGCCGGGAATGACCGCGCCCCCGAGCAATCCGGGCCCGCCGTCGACCACGAGAGCCTCGCCCTCGCGGTAGACGCGAGCGCCGAACAGCGGCAACAGGGTTTCGAGGTCGGCACCGACCTGCGTGGTCGTGCGCGGCCATCCGTCAACCGCGACGGTGCCCCCCGCAACGATGGCGGCGACGAGAAACGGCGCGGCGTTCGAGAGGTCGGGCTCGATGTCGACGGTGCGACCGGCGATGGATGCTGCGGGCACGACCCACACGCCGGCTTCAGGGCTCTCGACGGTCACGCCGCGATCAGCGAGAGCCGCGATCGTCATTTCGATGTGCGGCATCGACGGCAAGCGCTCGCCCGTGTGTCGCAACACGAGACCCTCGGTGAATCGCGGTGCGGCGAGCAGCAGGCCTGACACGAACTGGCTCGACGCTGAAGCGTCGATGGCGATTTCGCCGCCCCGCACCGAACCCGTGCCCCAGAGACTGAAGGGCAGCGCGCCCCGGCCATCGTCATTGACGTCGACGCCGAGAGCACGGAGCGAATCAACGGTCGTGCGCATTGGCCGGCGGCGGGCGCTCTCGTCGCCGTCGAAGGCGACGGGCCCGAGGGCCAGTGCGGCAACGGGAGGCAAGAAGCGCATCACGGTGCCCGCCAAGCCGCAGTCGATCGCGGTGCTGCCCGACAGCTCGGCCGGGGGAGTGATGCGCAGGTCGGGGCCGTAAGCGCCATCGCCCGGCACCTCGTCGATCTGCACGCCGAGCGATCGCAAGGCCTCAATCATGAGCATCGAATCGCGCGAGTGCAGCGGGCGACGCAGCAGAGAGGGGCTGTCAGCCAGGGCCGAGAGCACGAGCTCGCGGTTCGTCAGGCTCTTCGAGCCCGGCAGGCTCACGTGCGCCGCGAGGGGGTCGGTGGCGCGCGGGGCGAGCCAGTCGCCGTGAGTGTCGGGGGCGTCGGAGGTGCTCGGGCGCTGCTCGTCGCCGTAGGGCGAAAAGCGTGCTCCGGAATATGTAAAGACCTGCATCGGTTATCAGGGTATCGGCACCGCACCAGCCTGGTGCGCCCGGCGCCGAACACTCCGCAGAGAACAAGGGATGCGCATGACAACGCTCGTGCTCGATCGAGCCCCCACACCGGCCTCGCCGGTGCGCTCGCTAGACTCCCGCGTGATGACCGACACCACGCCGAATCCGGCCGCACCGACTGAGAGTGACGAGCTCGCCGCGCGCCGACGCCTGTTCGAAGAGCAAGCGTTGCCGTTCATGGACCAGCTCTATGGCGCGGCCATGCGCATGACCAAGAACCCGGCCGATGCCGCCGACCTGGTTCAAGAGACGTTCGTCAAGGCCTTCGCCGCCTTTGCGCAGTTTGAGCAGGGCACGAACCTCAAGGCCTGGCTCTATCGCATTCTCACGAACACGTTCATCAACGTGTATCGCAAGAAGCAGCGCGACCCGTATCAGGGCACGATCGACGACCTCGAAGACTGGCAGCTCGGCGGCGCCGAGTCGGCCACATCGACCACCACTCGGTCGGCGGAGGCGGAAGCGATTGACCGCATGCCCGCGAGCGCGGTGAAGGATGCGCTGCAGTCGATCCCCGAAGACTTCCGACTGGCGGTGTACTTCGCCGACGTCGAAGGATTCGCCTACCAAGAAATCGCCGACATCATGAAGACCCCCGTGGGCACCGTCATGAGCCGCTTGCACCGCGGCCGACGGCTGCTGCGAGACCTGCTGGCCGACTACGCCCGTGAACGCGGAATGACCGTGACGGGCGCCGCCAGCTCGACGAAAGAGAGCGCCCGATGACTGACTGCGGCTGTGACAAGGCCAAGCAAGAGCTCGAAGAGTTTCTTCACAATGAGCTCAGCGCCGAGCAGTGCACCGACATTCGCGAGCACCTCGCCAATTGCGACGACTGCTCGGCCGAACACCTCGTGGGCATCACGCTCACGACGAAGGTGAAAGAGGCCTGCCAAGAGAAAGCCCCTGACGAATTGCGCGACCTCATTCTGGGGTCAATCGCGCAGCTCGACGCCCGCTGAGCCCGAGCCACGTCCAG
>JBDKJR010000118.1:0-3237 GCA_039796515.1 Actinomycetota bacterium | reverse complement strand
AACATCCGACACACTCCAGAACGGATGCCCCGCCGTCGCCACCACCGACCCCGAGGCGGTACTCACCGTCACGAGGTTTTTCGCACCCTCGCCCTCGATGAGCGCCGTCACCGGACGCGCGCCCGCCTCACCCGTCTCGGCGTCAGCAGCCCACACCTCGTCGCCGAGCTCGACCTGCTCGATCGGCACGGTGGAGAGTCCCGTTCACCGTCAGAGGCCGGGCGTATGCTGGGCCTCACGCGAAAGGAGCAGCCATGACCGACAGCCAGCGGGCCTCAAAGATCGAGTCAGATCAGCGCGCTGCCCTCATCGCGGCGATCCAGGTGGGCGCCGACGATATTCGGGATGGCCATTTCGAAAGTGTCGACAACCCTGCGGTGTGGGTCGACTCGGTCGAGAAGACGACCACCAGACAATGTGTCGCATAAGTGCCGGCGTACGTGCTGCGTATCTCAGCAGCCGCGCGATCTGACGTGCGCGAGGCCCTGGAGTACAGCGAGATCCGTTTCGGGATCGAGGCGAAACAGCGTTACGCGCGGTTGATCGCGCGGGCACTTGACGACATCGCATCCGATCCGCTGAGCATTGGCAGCCGAGAACGGCACGAACTCGGCGACGGGATCATCGCGCGACACCTCAGCGCAAGCGCGAAAGGGTTCGGGGCTGAGCGACCCGCGACACATCGTCTTCTTCCGAATTGTCGGGCCTACCGTCGATGTGCTTCGCGTACTCCACGACGCGCGCGACCTTCAGCGCTACCTCGACGACGACGAGCTTCCAACGTTCGACGCCTGAACTGCGGGCATCAACCGCGTCGCGGTGCGGTGCATCACACGCGCGCGGCCTTGCTGCCCTTCATCGCCGGGATGACGTGCTCGCCGTAGACGCGCAGCGTCTCCTCCTTGTTGTCGTGCTGCAGGTAGCCGGCGAACTGGTCGACGCCGAGGTCGCGCAGCGCCTCGAGCTTTTCGATGTGCTCTTTCGCGGTGCCGAGCACGCAGAAGCGGTCGACGATCTCGTCGGGCACGAAGTCGACGTGGTCGTTGCCGGCCTTGCCGTGGGTGTTGTAGTCGTAACCCTCGCGGCCCGCGATGTAGTCGGTGAGTGCCTTCGGCACGTCACTGTTCGCGCCGTGCTTCGCGACGATGTCGGCCACGTGGTTGCCGACCATGCCGCCGAACCAGCGCGTCTGGTTGCGCATGTGATCCCAGTCGCTGCCGATGTACATGGGCGCCGCGACGCAGAACTTGATCGACATCGGGTCGCGCCCGGCGTTGTCGGCCGCTGTACGTACGGTCTCGATCATCCACGTCGCAATATCGAGGTCGGCCAACTGCAAGATGAAGCCATCGCCGACCTCGCCCGTGAGTTTCAGGGCAAGCGGGCCATACGCGGCGACCCACACCTCGAGCTCGCTGCCGTGGCTCCACGGAAACTGCAGCGTCGACCCGTTGTACTCGACCGACCGCGAATTGCCGAGCTCACGGATGACGTGAATCGACTCGCGCAACTCGGCGAGCGTCGTGGGCTTGCCATTCGTGACGCGCACGGCTGAGTCGCCGCGACCGATGCCGCAAATCGTGCGGTTGCCATAGAGCTCGTTGAGGGTCGCGAAAACGCTCGCCGTGACCGTCCAGTCACGCGTCGCCGGGTTGGTCACGAAGGGGCCGACCGTGATGCGCGTCGTCTCGGCCAAGATCTTCGAGTAGATGACGTAGGGCTCTTGCCACAGGATGTGGCTGTCGAAGGTCCACACGTGACTGAACCCGTACTGCTCCGCCAGCTTGGCGAGGTGCACCGTGCGGCTGGCGGGCGGGTTGGTCTGCAGAACAGCGCCGAAATCCATGGATGCTCGTCTCTCGTCGTTCGTTCGCTTAGACCAGGTACTGCGAGAGGCCGCGGCGCAAGTACTGCCCGTGCCCGGCCCGCCCGTGGAACTGGTCGTTCTGGATGACCACCGAACCCCGGCTGATGACCGTGTCGACCTTGCCGTCGATCTCGAAGCCCTCCCACGCCGCGTGGTCCATGTTCATGTGGTGCTTGCGGCCGGTCGGCTTGCCGTTCTCGTCGACGGGCATGCCGATCGACGTGTGACCGTTGGGGTCGTAGACGACGATGTCGGCGTCAGCTCCGGGAGCGATCACGCCCTTCTTGCCGTAGAGGCCGAACATGCGCGCGGGCGTGGTGCTTGTGATTTCGACCCAGCGCTCGAGCGTGATCTGGCCCGTGACAACGCCCTGGTACATGAGATCCATGCGGTGCTCGATCGAGCCGATGCCGTTGGGAATCTTCGAGAAGTCGCCCAGGCCCAGCTCTTTCTGGTCTTTCATGCAGAACGGGCAGTGGTCGGTCGAGACCATCTGAATGTCGTTCGTGCGCAGGCTCTGCCACATGTGGTCTTGGTGGCCTTCGGCGCGCGAGCGCAACGGCGTGGAGCACACCCACTTGGCGCCCTCGAAGGCTCCGTACTTCTCGCTCACTGCGCCGAGTTGTTCTTCGAGCGAGAGGTAGAGGTATTGCGGGCACGTCTCGCCAAACACGTTCTGGCCGATGTCGCGCGCCGCCGCGAGTTGCTCAACGGCTTGCTTGGCGCTCACGTGCACGACGTAGAGCGGGGCGCCCGTGAGGTTCGCGAGCATGATCGCTCGGTGCGTCGCCTCTTCTTCCATCTGCCAGGCACGCGCGACCCCGTGGTAGTACGGGTCGGTCTTGCCCTTAGCGAGCAACTGGGCGACGAGCACGTCGATGGCGGGGCCGTTCTCGGCGTGCATCATCGTCATGAGCCCGTGCTCGGCGGCCACCTGCATCGCGCGCAGAATCTGCGCGTCGTCGGCATAGAAGACGCCGGGGTAGGCCATGAACATCTTGTAGCTCGTGATGCCCTCGTCGATGAGCTTGGGCAGTGCGGCAAGCGAGTCGTCGTCCACGCCTCCCACAATCTGGTGGAAGCCGTAGTCGATCGCGCAGTTGCCGCCCGCCTTCTCGTGCCACGCGGCGAGGCCGTCGAAGACCTTTTGACCCGCGGCCTGCACGGCGAAGTCGATGATGCTCGTCGTGCCGCCCCACGCGGCCGCGATCGTGCCCGTCTCGAAGGTGTCGATGGCCGCGGTGCCGCCGAACGGCAGCTCCATGTGGGTGTGGGCGTCGATGCCGCCCGGAATCACATACTTGCCCGTGGCATCGATGACCGTGTCGACGGATGCGGCCAGATCGTGCCCGAGCAGCGTCGAGCCCGGG
>JBDKJR010000117.1:0-3270 GCA_039796515.1 Actinomycetota bacterium | reverse complement strand
CGATACCTGCGCGCTCGCGAACGCACCGAAGCGCTCGTCGAAGTCGCGCTGGTGCTGCTCGAGCGTGTGGCCCGCTGCCTTGAGCTCACCCGCGAGCGCCAAGAAGTCGACCGCAGCCGAGATGCCGTCTTTGTCGCGCACCTTCTCGGGGTCGACGAGGTAGCCGAGCGCCTCTTCGTAGCCGTAGCCCAGCCCGCCCACGCGCGAGATGTGCTTGAAGCCCGTGAGGGTGTCGCTGTAGCTGATGCCGTAGGCGGCGGCCACGGCCGAGAGCGCGGGCGACGAGACGAGGGATGCCGCAAACTTCGCCTGCCGCCCCTCCCGCTCGAGGCGCTCCGCGGCCCGCCATCCCAGCAGAGCCCCCACAGCGTTGCCACTCAGCCGCCGCCAGCCGTCGAGTGCCGACGCGTCAGGGACCGCCACCGCAAGCCGGTCGGCGTCGGGGTCGTTGGCGATGATGAGCTCGGCGCCCGCGGCCCGGGCGGTCGCGAAGGCGAGGTCCATCGCGCCCGGCTCTTCGGGGTTCGGAAACGCCACCGTCGGAAACGCGCCGTCGGGCTCGATCTGTTCGGCGACGACGGTCGGCTCGCCGAGGCCCGCATCGCGGAACACCCGCTGTGCGACCTCCCACCCGACGCCGTGCATGGCCGTGTAAACGAAGCTCACTGGCTCGATCACGGCCGACTCGGCCGTGTGCGTCACGAGCGCGGCCGTGCGCGCGATGTACGCATCGATCACGGACTCGTCGGCCGTCTCGAAGTCGCTCGAGCGCGGCAACTCGCCGACGACGGCCGTGTCGGCCACCTCAAGAATCGCTGCGTGGATCGCCTCGTCGGCGGGCGCCACGATTTGCGAGCCGCCATCGCGGCCGCCCAGGTAGACCTTGTAGCCGTTGTCGCGCGGCGGGTTGTGGCTCGCCGTGACCATGACGCCGGCGCTCACGCCCAGCTCGCGCACGGCAAAGGCCAACACGGGCGTGGGCAGGGCTCGGGGCAGCAGCACGACGCGGAGGCCCGCGCCCGCCATGAGCTCGGCCGAGTCGCGCGCGAATACGTCGCTGTTCACGCGACCGTCGTAGCCGATGACCACGGAGGCATTCTCGTCGCGTGCGAGCAGCCAGCGGGCGAATCCGGTCGCCGCCTGCGAGACGAGCACGCGGTTCATGCGGTTCGATCCCGCGCCGAGTTCACCCCGCAGGCCCGCGGTGCCGAAGGTGAGGCGGGTGTCGAAGCGGTCGCGCAGAGCATCCATCGCCGCCGCATCGCCGCTCTCGGCGGCGGGAATGAGCGCCTCGAGCTCAGCGCGCGTGACGGGGTCGGGGTCTTGGTCGAGCCAGGCCTTGGCGAGATCGAGAGTGGTCACGAGTGCCTCCTAGGGTGCGGCGACAATTACTGTGCAACGACGACTAGAGCGCGGCGACGATGCGAGCGAGCAGGGCGCTGATGACGGGTTCGGCATCTTTGCCCGCCTGAATCACTTCGCCGTGGCTCAACGGTTCGGGCGAAATGCCCGCCGCGAGGTTGGTGATGAGCGAGAGCCCGAGCACCTCCATGCCGGCTTGGCGGGCCGCGATGGCCTCGAGAGCCGTGGACATGCCGACGATGTGGCCGCCCATCGTCTTGGCCATCTGCACCTCAGCCGGGGTCTCATAGTGCGGGCCGCGGAACTGCACGTAGACACCCTCATCGAGGCTCGCGTCAACCGTGTGGGCGAGGTCGCGCAAGCGCTTCGCATAGAGGTCGGTGAGGTCGATGAAGGTCGCGCCCTCGAGCGGCGAGTTCGCGGTCAGGTTGAGGTGATCGCTAATGAGCACGGGCGTGCCGGGCTTCCAGTGGTCTTTGATGCCGCCCGCCCCATTGGTGAGGATCATGACGGATGCCCCGGCCGCGGCCGCCGTGCGCACCGAGTGCACGACCCGACGCACGCCGTGGTTCTCGTAGTAGTGGGTTCGGGCGCCGATGACGAGAGCGCGCTTGCCGCTCGGCAACAGGATTGACCGCAGGGTGCCCACGTGCCCTTCAAGAGCGGGCTTGCTGAAGCCCGCGATCTCGGTGGCAGGGATCGTATGGGTCGTCTCGCCGATGAGGTCGGCGGCTTTGGCCCAGCCCGACCCGAGCGTGAGGGCGATGTCGTGGTGCTCGACGCCCGTCAGCTCGGCGAGCTGCGCGGCAGCTTGCGCGGCAATCGCAAAGGGGTCGGCATCGGGCGCGTCGAGAGGGTTCACAGCGGTGTGGCTCATACCGTCAGCCTACTGAGCGGGCCCCGCGCTGGGCCCGGCACGGGCGTGCGCACTCGCGCGCTGACACAATGGAGGCATGACCACCCTTTTCGACCGTAAACACCGCATCGCCGTTTTGGGCGGAGGTCCCGGCGGCTACGAAGCCGCTCTCGCGGGCGCTCAATTGGGCGCCGAGGTGACGCTCGTCGAGCGTGTCGGTGTCGGCGGTTCGGCCGTGTTGACCGATGTCGTGCCCTCGAAGACGCTCATCGCCACGGCTGAGGCGGCAGGCGCCATTCAGGGTGCCGGCGATCTCGGGGTGCAGTTCTTTGCCCGTGGCGAGAATGGCCGCGCGGTCAAGCCTGAGGTGGCTGTCAACCTCGCCCAGGTCAACAAGCGACTGCTGCGCCTCGCTCAAGAGCAGAGCGACGATATGCGCGAGCAACTGCTTGAGGCCGGAGTGCGCATCATCACGGGCGATGGTCGCCTCGACGGCCCGAATCGCCTCGTTGTTGCTGCCGGCCACGGCACCAAGCGCACCGACTTTGACCAGTGCGACGCCGACACGGTCATCGTGGCGGTCGGGGCGTCGCCGCGCGAGTTGCCGACGGCCAAACCCGACGGCAAGCGCATCCTCACCTGGACCCAGCTCTACACGCTGCGCGACGTGCCCGAACATCTCATCGTCGTCGGTTCGGGTGTCACGGGCGCCGAGTTTGCCTCGGCCTACCGCGCCCTCGGTGCTCAGGTGACCCTCATTTCGAGCCGCGATCAGGTGCTTCCGGGTGAGGATGCTGATGCCGCGCAACTCATCGAAAAGGTGTTCCGCCGCAATGGCATGACCCTGCTCGCCAAGAGCCGCGCCGATTCGGTCGTCAACACGGGCGAGGGTGTCACGGTCACCCTGAGCGACGGCACCGTCATCGAGGGCTCGCATTGTCTCATGGCCGTCGGATCCATTCCGAACACCGCGGGCATTGGCCTCGACGAGGCCGGTGTGCAGCTGACCGAGTCGGGCCACATCGCGGTCAACAAGGTCGCACGCACGTCGA
>JBDKJR010000116.1:0-3673 GCA_039796515.1 Actinomycetota bacterium | reverse complement strand
CGCGTGAGAACGACCGTGGTGTCATCATCAATGACCCGCGCAGCTCGCGGTGGGCACCGATTCTGCTCGAGCGGCCCCGCCTGATCGGCTACCCCGACCAGGCAATGCAGGTCTACTACACGACCCGCCTTGACTTGGCGACGCCGGCCTGCAATGGCGCCGACATTCAGAACGACCTCGGGATGACGCCGACGAGCGACCCGCCGATGGTGGAGGCCTACTGGCCGTGCATCGGCAGTGCCGCTGCGGGCGGTCTTGCCGACCGCGCGAACCCCGCGACGGGTTGGCAGCTCATGCCCGCCGTGCCGTCCACGGCGTTGCTCGAGAGTGTTGTTGCCCTCAAGTTCGTGATCGACTTCGAAGACGGCGGCATCACGCCCGTCGGTCTCGCACCGGGTGAGTCGGTGACCGTGGCGTACCAGACGCGCACGGCCCTCGAGCCGGTGCTGCGTGAAACCACGCCGAACCTCGCGCGCGACTCGATCGCATACAACTCGATCGCTGGTGCCGCTCGCGGCTTCGACGGGGTCAACGACCTGCCCTATCGATTCGTGACCGAGCCTCGCAAGGTGGGCATCGCGCTCGCCACCGGTGCTGTGGACATCTCGAAGGTCATCACGGGTGCGGCCACCTCGTTTGCGCCTTCTTTTGTGCAGATTGACTTGGCGTGCACCGTCGACATCGACGGTGCTGGCACACTGCACAGCCCAGAGCCCATCGAGTTGCTCGATAGCGCGGGCGTGGATCGCACGCCGTTCACGCTGAGTACGAACGGATCGACGACGCGCCTCCTCGGCATTCCGCTCTATGCCGAGTGTGATGTGAGCGAAGTCGGAACGACCGGCGCGACGTCGACGTCGTTCTCGGCGAGCACCGTGGTGTCGCGCGCCTTGGATTCGAGCCCCTCCACCGTCGTCAACGCGGTGCCCGCGTTCGACTCGCGACCTGACATCGAGCAGAGCACCGTCACGAACACCTACGACCTTGCCGGTCTCACTGTCACGAAGACCGTGAACATGAACGGGGCCGTGAACGCGAACGGCGACCCGGTCATGCAGACGGGCTTCAACTTCTCGATTGCGTGCACGTTCGATAACGGATCTGGGCCGACCGCGCTGATCGTGACGCCCGCCACCTTCACGCTCAACAATGGTGGATCGCGAACGTTCACGGGCTTGCCCGCGGGCGCCGTCTGCACCGTGAATGAGACGCAAGCGCGCGGTGCAACCGTGTCAAAGGTCATCACGACGGGAGGCACCGCCGCGGGGTCAACCTCGGGAGCGAGTGCGACCGTGACCTTGGCACCCAACTCGCTGGCGGGTGACCCGACGAACTCCGTTGCGTACACCAACAGCATTCCGGTGGGTTCGCTCACGGTCACGAAGGCGATTACGGGGGCGGGAGCGACGGCTCCGTACGACTTCGGCGACGGGGTCTTCACGGTTCTCGTCAACTGCACGCGAACCGCCGCGTCGATTTCTCCCGCCACCCAGCCCCCCGGGGCGGGTGCGACGGCGGTGTGGTATGGAACGTTGACCTTCAGCAAGGCCACCCAGCTCAGCCAGACGATCAACAACATTCCTGCCGGGTCGTCGTGTGCCATCACCGAGCAGCAGAACGCTGGCGCGACCCAGGTGACGAACCCGAGCAACATCACGATCGTGGCGAACACGACCGTGAGTCGTACCGTCACGAACCGTTTCGACCTCGCCTCGCTCACGGTCGGCAAGACAGTTCTCACCGCGGCTGAAGATGCTGGCGGAAATCCGGTCTACCCGATCGACCCGTTCGAGTTCTCGGTCGTCTGCACCTTCCAGGGCGACACGGTCATCGGCGATGGCTTTGCGGCGTCGCCCATGACCTTCACCCTCCGGCATTCCGAGACGCGCACTCTCACGGGTCTTCCCGCGGGTGCCGCGTGTGCGGTGACGGAAACGAATGATCAGGATGCCGACTCCACGTCAATCGTGCGCACGGTCAATGCGACCTCAACCACGATTGACGGAACAACGACGACAATCGCGTCGCTCGCGGCTGATAGCACGAGCCCTGTGACGCGCAACTCGACGCAGTTCACCAACCGCTACGGCGTCACGGCGTTCACGATCACAAAAGACGTCATCGGCGGCGGTGGAACACAGTTCGCTCCGGCCAGCTTCACGGCCAACATCGTGTGCACCGCGCCCATCGTGGGTGAGTCGTACAGCGGAGACGTGACGGTGCCCGCCAACGGTTCGGTCACGATTGAGAACCTCGCCGATGGCTCAACCTGCACGGTCTTCGAACGCAATGTCGCCGCGACAGGAGCAGACGCGCACCGCATTGTCGACGACACCGGTGCGGTGATCTCGGGCGAAGACATTCTCATCACGGCCGCCGAGCCTGGAAGCGTCACGCTCGAGAACTACTACATGACGGGCGAGCTCGAGGTGACGAAGACGGTGCTCGGTGCGGGCGCGTCGTATGGCGATGGTCCGTTCGAGGTCACGCTCGTGTGTGAGCGCGACAGCATCGCAGTGGACATCCCGGGCGGGGCAACGCGCGAGCTGCTGCCCAACGGCACGGTCACGTACACGCTGCTGCCGCGCGGAGCCGAGTGCACCTTGACCGAGAGCGACCGGGCGGGGGCGACGTCGAGTCGCATCCTTGATGCCAGTGGCATTGAACTGACTGACTCGGTCACGACGGGCCACACCTTCACCGTCACGGTTGACGACACCAACCTGGTCGAGTTCGACAACCAGGCACAGCCGGCGCTCGAGGTCGAGAACACCTTCGAGCTCGCAACGCTCGACATCACCAAGACGGTGTCGAGTGCGGCGGTCGACGCCGACGGCACGCCGATTGGGTTCGGACCCTTCCCGGTCACCGTCGACTGCACCTTTGAGGGCGACGCCGTCTATGGCACGGGCTATGACGCGGCCACGCCGATGCAGCGCGATCTCGGCGACGGAGAGACCTGGTCGCTGACCGGCCTGCCCGACGGCGCCTCGTGCACCATCACCGAGACGAACACGATGGATGCCGCGGCAACGCGCGTCGTCACGATCGTCGACAGTGGCGCCGCGAACACGACCACGGGCGACTCGGCGACCGTCACCCTCGGCACCATCACGTTGGCCGAGATCGAGAACGACTACACCGTCGGCTCGATTCAGCTCTCGAAGGTTGTCGACGGCGATGGCGCCACTGCGTGGGGGGATGCCCCCTTCGCGATCGACGTGACGTGTGAACTCGATGACGCCACGGGCACGCGAACGGTCTTCGCTGACACGTTCACCTTCGTGCAGGGCGATGATCCCATCACGATCGAGAACCTCGCCACCGGCGCGGTCTGCACCGTGACGGAAACGGCCACGGGTGGGGCGTCGTCCACGACCGTGACGGTTGACGGCACAGCGACCGACGGAGTCACGGCCGACGCGACGATTGCCGACGCGCTCGTTGAGGTTGCGGTGACCAACACCTTCGACCTCGGCGAAGTGCAGGTCGAGAAGGTGCGCACGGGCGATGGCGCTGCCACGTGGGGTGCTGGACCGTTCGAGGTCGAGCTGTCGTGCGTGCGGGTTGTCAACGGGGTCGAGCAGTCGCTCGACATTCCGGGCGGCGCTACCCGAACGCTGTCATCGGCGTCGCTGTACCGCGCGAGCTACGAGGGCCTTCCACTTGACGC
>JBDKJR010000115.1:0-4488 GCA_039796515.1 Actinomycetota bacterium | reverse complement strand
CTCTCTCGGTGTGGCGCCCGAGCACGCAGGTGCCCGGCAATGTCTTGCACTTGCTCGAGTATCGCCTGACCGAGTCGGCCCACCCCATCGCGGGGTTCGTGCTGCTCGTTCCGCACTACCTTGCCGACACCGAGTTTCCGTCGGCGGCGGTCACGGCTCTCGAGAGCATTACCGCCGCAACGGGCCTGCTGTTTCCGACCGATCGCTTGCGGTCAGAGGGCCGCGAGTTTCTCGCCAAGATCGAGAGCCAGGTCGAGGGCAACGCTGAGCTAGCCCGATTGGTCGGCTCGCTCGAAGAGCGTCACGACAGTTACATGGAAGACAATCCTCTGCGCTCGCCCCTCACCGATGAAGACGGTGAGCTGCCCAGTGCCGATTCGATCGCCGCTGAGCTGGAGAAGTTCTTGGCCTTTCGGCAAGCGGCCGACGACGACGAGAACGCCTAGGCCCTCGCGGCCCGGCCGGGGCTGAGGCATGGACTCTCGTCCCGCGTGGGCGGTGCTCGTCATCGCGACTCTCGCCTATGTCGTGGGGGTGCTGCAGCGCTCGAGCATGGGTGTCGCTTCGGTTGACGCCGCCGAGCGCTTCGCGATCGACGCTACGGCGCTCTCGACCCTCGGGGTCGTGCAGTTGCTCGTCTATGCACTGCTACAGATTCCCGTCGGAGTGCTCGTCGACCGGTTCGGGCCGCGCGTTCTCATCGTGACGGGGGCCGTGACGATGGCGACGGGCCAGCTGCTCGTCGCGGCCGCTCAGGATCTCCCGCTCGCTCTCGTGGGGCGGGTTCTTGTCGGAGCGGGCGACGCGATGACCTTCATCTCGGTGCTGCGACTGCTCGGCGCGTGGTTCTCACCGCGGCGCTTACCGCACTTGCAACAGTGGGTGGGAACCCTGGGCCAGGCCGGGCAGCTGCTCTCGGCCATCCCGTTCGCCCTCATCTTGCACCTCGGTGGGTGGTCGATCGCGTTCGCCTCAGCGGCGTCGCTCTCGGTGCTCGCCGCCGTCGCCGTGGTTGTCGCTGTGCGGGATGCTCCGGCCGGGGTTTCATCGCACCGCTCGACCTCCCTGCGCGCCGCCCTCTCGAGCCTCGGCCAGAGCCTGCGGCACCCCGGAACGCGACTGGGCTTCTGGGCGCACGCGGCGACCCAGTCGAGCGGCGCGATGCTCGCCCTGCTGTGGGGCTTTCCGATGCTCTCGATTGGCCTCGGGTACGGTCCGGGCCTTGCTGCGGGGATGCTCGGCGCCATGGTCATTGTCGCCGCCGTCGCCGGACCGATCATTGGGCTCTTGTCGGCGCGCTACCCGTTCCGGCGCTCCACCCTCGTGTTGGGCATCGTCGTCACGATGGGCGTGGTGTGGGCGGTGGTGTTGCTGTGGCCGGGCATCCCGCCGTTCGGCCTTGTCGCGCTTTTGTTCGCGGTGGTCGCTGCGGGCGGCCCCGGTTCGCTCATCGGCTTCGACTTCGCGCGGGCCTACAACCCGCCCGTTCGCCACGGTGCGGCGTCGGGCTTTGTGAACCTGGGGGGCTTCACGGTCACCGTCCTGATGATGCTCGTGGTCGGGGTGCTGCTGGATGCTCAGAGCTCGAGCTCGGTGCCGACAGAGTTGTACGCCTGGGAGCACTGGCGGCTCGCGCTCGCCGCGCAGTTCCCCATCGTCGGAGCCGTCGTCGCGCTCATGCTCGTTGCGCGGCGTCGCACGCGACGGCGTGTGTTTGACGACGAAGGGATCGCCGTCGGCCCCCTCTGGGTGGCGATCGTTCGCCGGTGGCGTGAGCGTCGCGGGCCCTCGGGCACGTCCTCGGAGAAGCCCTGACGTTTGGTCTTGATTAGTCGGGCGGTGTGCGATAATGAAACTTCACGACCCAGTCATGCGAACCGTTCCGGCGACAGACCGACCGTTGCTCGAACGAAAACGACTTGACATGGGTCTTTGTACTGCCCGCAGAACGCGAGAAGAGGGGCCCCATGGCTGCCCGAGCGACCACGACGACCACGAGCGTTGCTGCCGAGAAGGCCGCGCCAGAGGCGAAGAAGACCGCCACCAAGACCGCCGCCGCTAAGGCGCCGGCAGCAGCGAAGGCTCCGGCCGCGAAGGCCCCTGCAGCGGCGAAGGCTCCGGCAGCGACCAAGGCTCCCGCGGCTGCGAAGGCGCCGGCGGCAGCGAAGGCTTCGGCCGCGACCAAGCGTGCAGCCGCGAAGAAGGCGACGGCAGCGGTCATCGGAGACGACGGCGTTGACGACGAGGTCATCGAACTTGACGCCATCGACGGAGACGCCATCGACGGAGACGCTATCGACGGCGACGCGATTGACGGCGACGGCATCGAGGCCGACGCGATCGACGGCGACGTCGATGTCGTGATTGACGAAGCCGAAGTGGTCGCGATCGCGGTTGACGACGATGCTGCCGACGATGCGGGTGACGACGATGCCGATGACGACGACGAGAGCTCGACGGGCTCGGCGGGTCCGCTGCCCACGGGCGCCATCATCATCTCGAACACCGACGATGACGAAGTGCCGGTGTACTCCTCGGCCATCACGGGCGCGACTGCTGACCCGGTCAAGGACTACCTCAAGCAAATCGGTAAGGTTCCGCTGCTCAACGCTGCCGAAGAGGTTGAGCTCGCCATGCGCATCGAAGCTGGGCTCTTCGCTGAAGAGAAGCTCTCGTCGATGACCGAGAAAGAGAAGCGTTCGGCCTTGGGCCGTGACCTGTCGTGGGTCGCCCGCGACGGCCAGCGGGCCAAGAACCACCTCCTTGGCGCCAACCTTCGACTCGTCGTCTCGCTGGCCAAGCGGTACACCGGTCGTGGCATGCAGTTCCTTGACCTCATTCAAGAGGGAAACCTTGGTCTGATTCGTGCCGTCGAGAAGTTCGACTACACCAAGGGCTTCAAGTTCTCGACCTATGCGACCTGGTGGATCCGACAGGCCATCACGCGCGCCATGGCCGACCAGGCGCGCACCATCCGCATCCCCGTGCACATGGTCGAGGTCATCAACAAGCTCGCCCGCGTGCAGCGCCAGATGCTGCAAGACCTCGGCCGCGAACCCACGCCCGAAGAACTGAGCCGCGAGCTCGACATGACCCCGGAGAAGGTCATCGAGGTGCAGAAGTATGGCCGCGAGCCGATCTCGCTGCACACGCCGCTCGGTGAAGACGGCGACAGTGAATTCGGTGACCTCATCGAAGACACCGAAGCAGTCGTGCCGGCTGACGCTGTTGGCTTCACGATGCTCCAGAAGCAGCTCGAGAGCTTGCTCGACTCGCTCTCCGAGCGTGAGGCGGGCGTCATCCGCATGCGCTTCGGTCTCGGTGACGGCATGCCCAAGACCCTCGATCAGATCGGTGACACGTTCGGGGTCACGCGCGAACGCATCCGTCAGATCGAATCGAAGACGATGGCCAAGTTGCGCCACCCCTCGCGTTCGCAAGCGCTGCGCGACTACCTCGAGTAAGCCGACACCGCTCGCCGATCGACGCGCCCCGACCTCACGGAGATCTCATGACTGCAACGCCCAACGAAGGCAAGCCGCTCGTTCGCGATGTGGCGGGTGCTGCGTTTGAGCGCATCCCGATCAAGACGCACGTCGTCATGGCGGGTGAAGACATCGTCGAGATCGTGACGCGCTATGCGGCCGACGTCGTTCGCCCGGGCGACACGCTCTTTGTGACCGAGAAGATCGTGGCGATCACGCAAGGGCGTTCGTACCCGGTCGACTCGATCACCGCTCGGCCCCTTGCGCACCGACTCTCGCGCTATGTCACCAAGACGTCGCACGGTATCGGGCTGGGAATGCCCGAGACGATGGAGATGGCCTTGCGCGAGTGCGGCACACCCCGCATCCTCTTTGCGGCGGCCGTGGCGGCGGTCACGAAGGCTCTCGGTCGCAAGGGTGACTTCTACCGCATCGCAGGCCCCAAGGCCCGCGGCATCGATGGCCCGACGCACAACACCATTCCTCCCTACAACAGCCACGTCGTGCTCGTGCCCCTGCGCTCGCGCGAGGTCGCTCGAGAGCTGCAAGCGGCGTTGGGCGGCGGCATTGAGGTCGCAATTGTCGACATCAACGACTTCGGCGGCAACGTGTTGGGGTCGACGCTTTCGTCGTCGGCAGAGAAGCAGCTCGTGGGCATCCTCGCGGACAACCCGCTCGGCCAGAATCACCAGAGCACGCCCTTGGGCGTCGTTCGCCCGGCCGCTGCCTGATCATTCACGCCCGATAGCGACGCGCCGGGCCCGCCCGATAGCGCGGCGCCGCGCGCGCCCAATCGACCGCGACGATCCTGTCGCGCCGGATGCTCGTGCAGGCCAGGCGCTCTAGAAGCCAATTGCCGCGCGGTACACGGGCAATAGCCCTTCCCGCACGCCCGTTGCCGCCGGCTTGAGCTGAAACACTCCGGTGTTGTAGTTGCCTTCGATGACCGCAGCGCCGGTCGGTGTGATGGCGATATCCCAGCCGACGTAGCGAATCTGCGGAA
>JBDKJR010000114.1:0-4863 GCA_039796515.1 Actinomycetota bacterium | reverse complement strand
GTGTTACAGACAGCAGACTGACAACCGCTCCTCAGGTCATGGCGGTTACAGTGAAGCAATCCGGTTCCGGTAGTCTTACCGCCCGGCGATACCCTGGCCGCGAGGCGAGTGAAAAGGAGGTCCCCATGGTTCTGGTTCGACAGGAAATCGGTGAGGTCCTCCGTGACGTGCGTTTGCAGAAGGGCCGCACGTTGCGTCAGGTAGCGAGCCGCGCGAGTGTCGCGCTGGGTTACCTGAGTGAGGTGGAGCGCGGTCAGAAAGAGGCCTCGAGCGAGATTCTCGCCTCGGTTGCCGACGCGCTCGACACCCCCATTTCGGTCATCATGCGCGAAGTGGGCGACCGACTGGCCGTCATCGAAGGTCTCAGCACCGTGCCCGACACGCTGCCCGACGACCTCGTGGCCCAGTTCGACGCCGACCTTGCAATGCGCTGACCTGCCCCCGATCGTGGTGCTGGCGCGGTGACTCGTAGCGAGTTTTTCCGCGCCATCACCGACGAGTTTGGCGACGCCTACGGGCGCAGTCTCGTTCGCGACCTCGTTGTGTCGTCGCTCGGAGAGCGCACGGCTGACGAGGCACTTGCCGCCGGTCTCGCGCCCCGCGATGTCTGGCTCGCCCTCTGCGCGGCGATGGATGTTCCGCGCGAGCGCTGGTACGGCGCCGGGCGCCCCGAACCGAAGCGGGTCTAGTCCTTCGGGGTGACCGTTCGGCACCGCCAGCGCGACACGCCGCACCCGCAGCGTTCGAACATGTGTTCGCCACTCGCATAGACTCCTCCACAGCGGCACTCGAACACGAGTCACTGCACGTGCTGCGCGTCAGACCCGGCAATGTCGGCTCTGAGGCGTACCGTCGGTCTCGTCGGCGATAGCCGTCACGCCTTGTCGTGATCCGTCCGGCCTTGCTCCATCGGCCGGACGAGGAGCGACAGAAGACAGGCACACCGCGCACGAGATGAACTAGGAGACCGCAATGCCCTCTGCAGCAGACCGCGAAAAAGCTCTGGAAACAGCACTCGCCCAGATTGACCGTCAGTTCGGCAAGGGCAGCGTCATGCGCCTCGGCTCTGACGACCGTGCGCCGGTGGCGGTGATCCCGACCGGCTCGATTGCTCTCGATGTCGCTCTCGGCATTGGTGGCCTTCCCCGCGGCCGCATCATCGAGATCTATGGCCCGGAGTCATCGGGCAAGACCACGCTCACGCTCCACGCCATTGCCAACGTGCAGAAGGCGGGCGGCATCGCGGCATTCATCGACGCGGAACACGCGCTCGACCCCGACTACGCCCAAAAGCTCGGCGTCGACATTGACCAGTTGCTCGTGTCGCAGCCTGACACCGGAGAGCAAGCTCTCGAGATCGCCGACATGCTCGTGCGGTCAGGATCCATCGATCTCGTCGTCATCGACTCGGTCGCGGCTCTCGTTCCGCGCGCTGAGATCGAAGGAGAAATGGGCGACAGCCACGTCGGTCTGCAGGCACGACTCATGTCGCAAGCCCTCCGCAAGCTCACGGGCGGCCTCAACACCACCCAGACCTCGATGATCTTCATCAACCAGTTGCGCGAGAAGATCGGCGTCTTCTTCGGCAGCCCTGAGACCACCGCGGGTGGCAAGGCCCTCAAGTTCTACGCCTCGGTGCGCCTCGACATTCGTCGCATCGAAACGTTGAAAGACGGCACCGAGGCCGTGGGTAACCGCACGCGCGTCAAGGTGGTCAAGAACAAGATGGCGCCGCCCTTCAAGCAGGCCGAGTTCGACATTCTCTACGGTGTCGGCATCTCGCGTGAAGGCAGCCTGATCGACTTCGGCGTCGAACACGAGATCGTTCGCAAGTCGGGGGCGTGGTACACCTACGAAGGCGACCAGCTCGGACAGGGCAAAGAAAACGCCCGCAACTTCTTGATCGAGAACCCGGCCATGGCGGCGGAGATCGAGACCAAGATTCTGGCGAAGCTCGGCATTGGCGCGAAGCCCGCCGCTGTCGAGCCCGTGGCGGCCCCGACGACCAAGGTCGCACCCGAGAAGCCGAGCAGCAAGGCGAGCGCGTCGAAGGCCGCCGTCGCCGCAGCAAGCGACGAGGCCCTCCCGACCGCTGTGCCGGTGACGGCAGTCGGCGCAACGGAGGCCGAATCGTCCGTTGCTGAGCAGCCCGAACTGCGCGCCGCCGCTAGCGCCTAATGTCGGTCTCGCGCACGACCGGGTCAGGAGACGGCGGGTCACGTTCTGACGAGTCGCGTTTCGACGGTAGCTCCGTCGAGCGATTGGCTCCCGTCATCTACCTCCCCGGCGTGCGCGAGGCGGCAGCGCAGAGTGCTGCCGAGGCGGAGCGCGAGACGCGTGCCGCTGCAGCGCGCGAGGCTCTCGCGGCGGCCGAAGCCGAGGCCGCGCGAAACCTCGACTCACGAGAGGCTGATGCGCGCCAGGCCGTCGCGCATCACGCCGATGCCCGCCGCGCCGAGAACGTCACTCTGCACGCCATCACGCGCCGGGGGCAGTCGCGCGCCGAGGTCGCTGACCTCTTGCGGCGTCGCGAGATCGACCCGATCGTTGCCGAGGCTGAGCTTGATCGGCTCGAGTCGGTGGGTTTGATTGACGATCGCGCTCTCGCCGCCGACCTGGTCGATCGACTCCGGTCGCGCAAGAAGCTGGGCCCCTCAGCTCTCCGAGCTGAACTGATGCGACGCAAGCTCGATCGTTCCGCCATCGACGAGGTACTCGCGATGCATGACGACGACGCGGCCGACGACGACCTCGTCGTTGAGTTGGCGCGAGATCGCGCGCGGCGACTGGGCGGTCTCGACCGCGCGACGGCGGAGCGTCGACTCATCGACTTTCTCGCCCGAAAAGGCCACTCCGGCTCATCGGCGCGTGAGGCCGCCCGACGCGCCCTTGACCGTCGTGACAGCGAGCTCGACGAAGACGGCGCGGGGCGACCGCGCGGAAGCGCGGCGAGCCGGGTCGAGTTTCGCTAGCACATGGGTGCAGTGAGCTCGTGCGCTGGGCGCGACGCGTCGAGGCACGATGCTGTGGTGCTGCAGGACTGATCGGGCGCGGTGCTCGCGGGGCGCGGTGCTCGCGGGGCGCGGTGGTCGTCGGGCGCGATGCTCGCGGGCACGATGCTCAGCGGGGGAGTCGCCGTAGACTGGCACGGTCATGAGTACCCTGCTTGCTGCCCCTATCGACGCCGTGCGAGGCGATCGGCCGCGCACCTATGAGGTGCGCACCTTCGGGTGCCAGATGAACGTGCACGACTCCGAGCGACTCAGTGGCTCACTCGAGGCCGCGGGGTATGTCAAGGCCGTCGACGGTCAGGCCGACGTGGTGGTCATCAACACGTGTGCGGTGCGGGAAAACGCTGACAACAAGCTCTATGGCACCCTGGGTCACCTCGCGAGCATCAAGCGCGAGCACGAGGGCATGCAGATCGCCGTGGGCGGGTGCCTCGCGCAAAAAGACACGAGCACGATTCTTGACCGCGCGCCCTACGTCGACGTGGTTTTTGGTACCCACAACATGGGCTCGTTGCCGGCGCTGCTCGAGCGAGCGCGCCACAACGGCGAAGCGCAGCTCGAGATTCTTGAATCTCTCGAGGTGTTCCCGTCGACGCTCCCGGCCCGGCGCGATTCCACCTTCAGCGGGTGGGTGAGCATTTCGGTCGGATGCAATAACACCTGCACGTTCTGCATCGTGCCCGCGCTTCGGGGCAAAGAGAAAGACCGGCGACCCGGCGACATCCTCGCCGAGATTCAGGCTCTCGTTGATGACGGCGCCATCGAAGTCACGCTGCTCGGTCAGAACGTCAACTCCTACGGCGTCGAGTTCGGCGATCGGCTAGCGTTCGGCAAGCTGCTGCGCGCTGCGGGCCGCATCGACGGACTCGAGCGCTTGCGCTTCACGAGCCCCCACCCGGCGGCCTTCACCGACGACGTCATTGACGCGATGGCCGAAACCCCCGTCGTCATGCCGCAGCTGCACATGCCCTTGCAGTCGGGATCTGACCGCATCTTGAAGGCGATGCGGCGCTCGTATCGCAGCGACCGATTCTTGGGCATCCTCGATCGCGTTCGCGATCGCATCCCGCACGCGGCGATCACGACCGACATTATTGTGGGATTTCCGGGAGAGACCGAAGACGACTTTGCCGACACCTTGCGCGTCGTCGAAGAGTCCCGTTTCGCGAGTGCCTTCACGTTCCAGTACTCGATTCGGCCCGGAACGCCGGCTGCCACGATGCCCGATCAGGTTCCGAAAGCGGTCGTTCAAGAGCGTTTCGAACGCTTGACGGCTCTGCAAGACAGCATCAGTGCCTCCGAGAACCGTGCGCAGATCGGTCGCGAGGTGCAGGTTCTGATCTCGGCCACCGAAGGCAAGAAAGACGTCGAGACCGCTCGCATCTCGGGCAGAGCGGAAGACGGTCGACTCGTGCACCTCGCGGTGCCCGAGGGCAGCGACCTGCCCCGCCCCGGTGATGTTGTCACGACCACGATCACTCACGCCGCGTCGTTCCACCTCATTGCGGATCACGACGAGCCCCTTCGTGTGCGGCGCACGCGCGCGGGTGACGCGTGGGATCGCGCAGAAGCAGAGAGCTGCGCCGTGCCGAGTGTCTCCGCCGGCGACGGCGCCCCGCGTTCGGTCTCGCTGGGGTTGCCCACGCTTCGCGTCGCGTCGGCTGAGGGTCACGCCCACTCGTGATGCGGGGCCGTCGCTCGTGATCGTCGCTCTCGTCGGCGCCACGGGAACGGGCAAGAGTGCGCTCTCGCTCGAGCTTGCTGAGTGGTGGATTGACCGCGGTCAACCCGTCGAGATTGTGAACGCCGACGCGATGCAGCTGTATCGCGGCATGGATATCGGCACCGCAAA
>JBDKJR010000113.1:0-12222 GCA_039796515.1 Actinomycetota bacterium | reverse complement strand
GTGCCGCGATCGAGTGCGTGCACCTGCAGCCGACCCGTGCTCAAGTAGTGCTCGTTGACCGTCGAGATCTCGAGCTCACCGCGTGCGCTCGGGGTGATTGACTTCGCGACCTCGACAACCGAGTTGTCGTAGAAATACAGGCCAGGCACCGCGTAGGTGCTCTTGGGTGCGGCGGGCTTCTCTTCAATCGACACCGCACGACCCTCGTCGTCAAACTCAACGACGCCATAGGCCTCGGGGTTTGCCACCTGGTAGGCGAAGATCAGGCCACCCTCGATGTCGGTGTAGCGGCGCAGAGCCGAGCCGAGTCCGGAGCCGTGAAAAATGTTGTCACCGAGCACGAGGGCGACGCTGTCGTCTCCGATGAACTGCTCGCCGATGATGAAAGCTTGAGCGAGCCCGTCTGGCGAGGGCTGCTGTGCATAGGTCAGCGAAATGCCGAGGTCGCTCCCGTCGCCCAGCAGCGCCTCGAACTGGCCCGCGTACTCGGGAGTCGTGATGACCAAGATCTCCCGGATGTCCGCCATCATGAGCGTCGACAGCGGGTAGTAGATCATCGGCTTGTCGAAGATCGGCATGAGCTGCTTCGAAATGCCCTTGGTGATCGGCCACAGTCGAGTGCCGGACCCGCCCGCGAGAATGATGCCCTTCATCGGCTGCTCCAGAGGTTGTCGAGCGAGGCGGTGTAGGTGGTAGCGGCCTCCCACGTGGGCAGCAACCCCGCGCGTTCGGCGTCGAGCAGCGTCGGAGCGTCGAGGTCTTTCTGCGAGAGCAGCAAAAGGTCGCGCTCGAAGGGCATCGTCAAGCCCACCGTCTCGTCGAGCGGCGTAATGCCGTGCTCGCGACCGGGAGCAAACGTCTCACTCACGAGGTATGTCACCGCGGTGTCATCGGCGAGTGACACGAAGCAGTGACCGAGGCCTTCGCCAACGTAGAGCGCACGACGGTCAACCGTGTCGAGCAGCACAGAATCCCACTGACCAAAGGTGGGCGAGCCAACGCGAATGTCGACAACGAAATCGATGACCGCGCCGTGAGTGACCGTGACGTACTTTGCCTGGCTCGGCGGAACATCCGCGAAATGGATTCCCCGCACAACGCCCTTGCGCGACACCGAGGCGTTGCCCTGTCTCAGCGAGAGTGGGTGTCCGACCGCGTCAGCAAGCGCATCGAATCGGTACCACTCCCAGAACATTCCGCGGTCATCCGGAAACTGCCGAGGGGTAACTTCAAAGGCACCCGGTACCGACAATTCGCGAATCTGCACGAGCGAGAGCCTAGCAATGCGGGGCAGTCCACCCACGGTCGCCAGAAGGCCCGCACCGTGGCCTCGCTAGAATCGGGGGGTGAACCTACTCGTCACCGGCGGCGCCGGCTTCATTGGCTCGAACTTTGTGCACCATGTCATCGAGCACACCGATCACCATGTGACGGTTCTCGACAAGCTCACCTACGCCGGCAATCGCGCCTCGCTTGAGGGGCTTCCGGATGCCCGCCTGACCTTCGTGCAGGGTGACATCGTCGATGCTGCGCTCGTCGATGAGCTCGTCGCGGCCGCCGACGCCGTCATCCACTACGCGGCCGAGAGCCACAACGACAACTCCCTCGACGACCCGCGCCCCTTCGTTGACACCAACATCATCGGCACCTACACGCTGCTTGAAGCCGTGCGGCGTCACAGCACGCGTTTTCACCACATCTCGACCGACGAGGTCTATGGCGACCTCGAACTCGACGACCCCGCGCGCTTCACCGAAACCACGCCCTACAACCCCTCGAGCCCCTACTCATCGACGAAGGCCGGCAGCGATCTGCTCGTGCGGGCGTGGGTGCGCTCGTTCGGGGTTCGAGCAACGATCTCGAACTGCTCGAACAACTACGGGCCCTATCAGCACGTTGAGAAGTTCATCCCGCGTCAAATCACGAACGTGCTGCGCGGCGAGCGGCCCAAGCTCTATGGCTCGGGCGAGAACGTGCGCGACTGGATTCACGCCGACGACCACTCGGCCGCCGTGCTCACGATTCTCGAGAAGGGCACGCTCGGCGAGACGTATCTCATCGGTGCCGACGGCGAGAAGAGCAATAAAGACGTCGTCGAGCTCATTCTCACGACGCTCGGGCAGCCCGCCGACGCGTACGACCACGTGGTCGATCGCCCGGGCCACGACCTGCGCTACGCGATCGACTCGAGCAAGCTGCGCCGTGAACTCGGCTGGGCGCCCCGGTTCTCTGACTTCACCGCGGGCCTCGCCGACACGGTGCAGTGGTACCGCGATCACGAAGCGTGGTGGGCGCCTCAGAAAGACGCCACCGAAGCTCGTTACCGCGCGCAAGGGCAATGATGGGCGAGCCGCGCTACCTCATTGCGGGCGCGGGCGGGATGCTCGGGCGCGACCTCCAGGCGGCCCTCGCCGATCGCTCGGTCACCGCGCTCACGCGGCTCGAGCTCGACATCACCGACCCGCGCGCCTGCGCTGACGCGGTCGCCGGCCACGACGTCGTGCTCAACGCTGCCGCCTACACGGCGGTCGACGCCGCCGAGACCGACGAAGAGCAGGCAACGCTCATCAACGCGACGGGCGCCGAGAACCTGGCCCGGGCATCCGCCGCCGCCGGGGCCGTTCTTGTGCAGTACTCCACCGACTATGTGTTCGCGGGTGATGGCGACGGCCCGTATCCCGAAGACGCTCCCCTCGCGCCCGTGAGCGCCTACGGCCGGTCAAAAGCCGAGGGTGAACGACGGGCGGTGGCCGCGCATCCCGAGGGCACGATCGTGCTCCGCACCGCCTGGTTGTATGGCGAACACGGCCCCAACTTCGTGCGCACGATGATGCGGCTCTATCGCGAGCACGGGGCCCTCACGGTCGTCAACGACCAGCACGGGCAACCCACGTGGACGCGCGATCTTGCCGAACAAACCGTGCGGATGCTCGACGCCGGCGTGCGCTCGGGCACCCTGCACGGCACCAACGCCGGAGCCACAACGTGGCACGGTTTCGCCCGCGCCATCGTCGAGAACCTCGGGGGCGACCCTGATACAGTCGCACCGACCGACAGCGCGCAGTTCGCGCGCCCCGCTCGACGCCCCGCCAACTCGGTGCTTGCCCATGACGGGTGGACGCGCCTCGGCCTCGCCCCTATGCGGCCGTGGCGGGCAGCGCTCGACGACGCAATGGCCGAGGGAGTGTTCACGTGAGCCTCACCACGTTGCGCGTCGTGCTCGACCAGGTGGGCGACCCGGTTCCGAGTGGCATCGGCCGATACGCCCTCGAACTCACGCGCGCCCTTATCGAGACGGCACCGCGAGGCTGCGACGTTGCCGGCATTGTTGCCTCGTCGCCACCGAGCGAATACGAGCGCATCGAGCAGCACTTGCCGGGCCTCAGCGACCTCTTCAAGAGCGCCCTCGACCGCCGCCAACTGGCGGCCGCTTGGCAGCACGGCTTCACCCGGCTTCCCGGCGCGGGAATGGTGCATGCCCCGAGCCTCTTCGCTCCGCTCTATCGGCACGACCGCATCCACTCGCCCGGTGAACAAATCGTCGTGACCATTCACCATTCGGCGGCCTTCACTCACCCCGAGACCCTGCCCAACCGCACCGTGGCCTGGACGCAGGCCATGGCCAAGCGCGCCGAACGATACGCCGACGCCATTGTCGTTCCGACCCACGCTGTAGCGAACGACCTGGCGGATGCTCTCGACCTGGGCGACCGCGTGCGCGTCATCGCAGCCGCCGTAAGCCCGTCGCTCGACCCCGGCCCCAGTCAGGAGTCGCGCGCCGCCGCGCTCGGTCTGCCCGAGCGCTACGTGCTGGCCGTCGGCGGGCTCGACGGCCTGAGCGGTATTCCCGCGCTCGTGCGCGCTGCCGCAGGACCGCACGCGCCCGAGGTTCCCCTGCTGCTCGTCGGAGTGAGCCCCGACGAACTCGACGAACTCGTGCGCCGGCTCGACCTCGACGCGTCATTCACCCCCGAGCGTGTGCGCGCGCTGGGCGTTCTCGGCGAGACCGACCTTGCCGTGGCCTACGCTCGCGCCACCGTCGTCGCCGTTCCGGCCATCTCGGCCGGCTCCGGCCTGGTCGCTCTCGAAGCAATGAGCTTGGGTGCTCCGGTCGTGCACTCCGACACGCCCGCACTGCTCGAGGTGTGCAGCGACGCCGGGGTGGTCGTCGCGCGCGATGACGCCGAGGGCTACCCCGAGCGACTCGCCGACGCCGTGCGCTCGGTGCTCGACGACTCCACGCTCGCGGCCGAGTTGACGGTGCGCGGTCGCGACCGTGCTGGCGCGTTCAGCTGGCGCGACTCAGCAGAGAAGACCTGGCAGCTGCACGCTGACCTCTAGCGCAGCATCCCGACGCCGCTAGGGCGTGGGCGTCGGCGTGGGTCGCGGAGCAAGCGCGGCCGCGACGCTCGAGTGCACGAGCTCGAAATCGGGTTCAACATTGTCGACGAGCGGCGGAACCAGTTCGAGCCGCACGATCTCGTGCTCGCGAGAGAGCACCGCGAGGTCGCTCAGCACGCCCAGCATCGACTGCGGAATGTCGGTGCGTACGAGGTCGCTCGACGCTTCGGCGATCGCCTGAAAGCGCGTGAGCACGACGCCGGGCTCGAGCTGACGCAGCATCGCCTCTTGAATGTCGCGCTGGTGCTCCATCCGGTCAAAGTCGGTCAGCTCATACCGGCTGCGGGCGTACCAGAGGGCCGTGTAACCATCCATGCGGCGCTCCCCTGCGGCGATTTCGCCCACGACCGGGCCGCCATTGATGCCGAGCGTCACGGGCTCATCGACCGTGACGACAACGCCCCCCAGGGCGTCAATGAGCGACTCGAAGCCCGCCATGTCGATGAGCACCGTGAATTGCACGGGCACTCCCGTGACCCCCTCAATGGCATCGCGCATGGCTTCGATCGCAGGCGTGCTGCCCTCCTTTTCGGCCATCGGGTACAGCTCGGGATGCTCCGCTGCCCAGGGGTACAGATAGGCGAGAAGGCAATCGTCGCCACAGTCGAAGCCGTTGGGCCACGCATCCCACAGCGGAGAATCCTCGCTAAACGGCGCGTTGTAGAGATTGCGGGGGATGCCCACCATCGTCACGGCGCCCGTCGCCGCCTCGATGCTCACGAGCGTCATGCTGTCGGGGCGCAAGCCAATGCGGTCGGCCCCCGCGTCTCCGCCCAGCAGCAAGATCGTGTACCGGCCATCGATGGGCTCAACGATCGACCCTCCGGCAAATACCGTGCTGAGCGCATCACGCCCCACGCCCGCGAGCAGTGCCGCGTAACTGGCTGTACCCGTCGTGAGCACGATGCTCACGATCGTGACGATGGCGATCGGAAGCCGAGCCCGCGGTTCTGTGCGCACAAGCCGCACGAGCGAGAACGTGTTGACGGTCGTCGCCAGCCAGAGCACGGCATAGAAGATCAGACCGAGTTGCACGATCCACAACACGACGACGTTGGTGGCAAGCGTCAGCGCGGCGGGGCGCCACAGCCAGAACAGCAGCGCGGCTGCAGCCACGAGCGCCCACAACGTGAAGGTGGCGCCGACGGCAAATCGGCCCCACCGGCGATTGCCCGCCAGCAGCTGCGCGCTCCCGGGAATGAGAAGGTTCAGCCCGATGAGCCACCACGCGCGGCGGCTCATGACCGTGGCGTCGCGCGTGTCGGGGTGCCGCAGCGGCGAGGTGTGGCTCACGAGCTCGACGCGGCACCGATCGAGGCTTTGAGCGCCGCGTTCTTCTGCGCCACGGCGTGCTCGAGGGCGGCGGCAAACGCGGCGAGCCGCTCGGCCACGGCCGCATCCGTCGACCCAATGATGCGGGCCGCAAGCAGGCCGGCATTGCGTCCGCCACCGATCGAGACGGTGGCCACGGGAATGCCCGCGGGCATTTGCACGATGCTCAGCAGGCTGTCGAGGCCGTCGAGCGTCGCGAGCGGAACCGGAACGCCCACAACGGGCAAGGTCGTGACACTCGCGATCATGCCCGGCAAGTGAGCGGCGCCGCCCGCCCCAGCGATGATGACGCGGATGCCCCGGCCCGCCGCCGCGCGGCCATACGCGATCATCGCGTCGGGCGTGCGGTGGGCACTCAGCACCTCAACTTCGTAGGAGATGCCGAGTTCGTCGAGCGCTGTCGCCGCGTTCTGCATGACCGACCAGTCGCTGTCAGAACCCATGACAACGGCGACGAGGGGTGAGTTCATGACTCCAGGGTAGGACTCAGGCATCGAAGTGACTGGCCGCGGCGCGCGCGCGGTACACGACGTCATCGAGTTCTTCTCCGATGACCGTGACGTGCCCGGCTTTGCGCCCGACCCGCGGGCCCTTGCCGTAGGCGTGCACCTTGGCGGCCGATTGGTGACCGAGCGCGGCAGCAATCTTTTCGTCAGGCAGGCTGCCAAAGACGTTGATCATGACTCCCCACGCGGCGAGCGGCCGCGTGTCACCCAGAGGCCAGTCGAGCACCGCCCGCAGGTGCTGCTCAAACTGGCTCGTCACCGAACCGTCGATCGTGACGTGGCCGCTGTTGTGCGGGCGCATGGCGAGCTCGTTGACGAGCACGCGGCCGTCTGATGCAGCGAACAGCTCGACGGCCAGCACGCCCGTCACGCCCAACCCGTGAGCAATCGCCGTGGCGATCTCGGCAGCGGCTCGCTCGACGGCATCGGTCGTCTGGGGGGCGGGGGCAATCACTTCGGCACAGACGCCGCCACGCTGCACCGTCTCAACGAGCGGCCACAACTGGGCATCACCACTCGGGCGGCGAGCAACGAGTTGCGCGAGTTCTCGCTCGAACGACACGAGCTCTTCGGCGAGCACCGGACCATCGGCGAGCCAATCGTCGGCGCCGTGGGCGTCGTCGACAATGCGCACTCCCTTGCCGTCGTAGCCGCCGCGCGGCGTCTTCACGACGGCGCGGCCCCCGTGGTCAGCGAGGAATCCGGCCAGGTCGTCGGCTGACTCCACTCGCGCCCAATCGGGCTGGGGAACGCCGAGCTGCGACATGCGCTCGCGCATCAGGAGTTTGTCTTGCGCGAAGAGCAGGGCATCCGGCCCCGGATGCACGGCGGCACCCGCGGCAACGAGCGCGCGCAGCACGCTCTGCGGCACGTGCTCGTGGTCAAAGGTGATGACGTCGCACTCACGAGCGAAGGCCAGCACGGTCGCTTCGTCGCGATAGTCGCCGACGGCCGTCGCAGCCAGTCGCGCCGAGGCGTCAGGCGCTTCGGCTAAGACCCGCAGCTCGATTCCCATGGCCACGGCCGCAGGAATCATCATGCGTGCGAGCTGGCCCCCTCCGATGACCCCGACAACGGGCATGCATGCTCCTCACTAGACTGCGGACGACTCCCCTCTATTCTGGCCGACCTCGAGCACCCCGGCCCGACGCCCCCAAGGAACGATGCGTACCCTCTTGGCACAACTGGCCCGCTTCGGCGCCGTCGGACTCGTCGGGGTCGTCGTCGATGTGGCGATCTTCAACCTGTTGCGCGTTACCGTGCTTGACCCGGCGATCATTGCCGAAGGCCCGATCATCGCGAAGGTGATCTCGACCTCTGCGGCCATCGCGGTGAACTGGATGGGCAGCCGGCACTGGACGTTCCGGCTCGAACACCGTCGGCCCGCCGCACGCGAAGCGCTTGAGTTCGCCATCGTCAGCCTCGGCGGCATGCTCATCGCGGTGGGCTGCCTGGTGATCTCGCACTACGTCTTGGGCTTCACGAGCCTGCTGGCCGACAACATCGCCTCGAACGTCGTCGGTCTCGCGCTCGGGAGCGCGTTTCGGTTCACGCTCTACCGCGCATGGGTGTTTCACCCTCGGCGAGCGCCGCAGCCGGCGACCTCGCAACCAGCGACTCCGCATCGCGACGAACTGAGCGCTGGCTAACGCCCGGTCCGCGACCGCCGCAGGGTGGGGTCGGTCTGCTCGACCGGCCGACGAATGGTCGTGATCGACGTCGTACTGGCCTCCATGACGTCACCGAGCGCGCGCTGCACGAGTTCGGCACGCGGAACGTCTCGAAGAATGACGGGCCGATCCGCACCGGTCGCGATGAGCACGTCACCCGAGCCGAACATCGGCTGGAGGCCCGACTGACGCACGCTGACGTCGAACGTGCGACTCAGCAACACCTCATGACGCGTGCGCACGAAGACACCGTGACGCAGAACGATGCGGCGGGTGGTGATCAGGTATTGCGTGCTCAACCAGCTCACGAGCGGGAGCACCCACACCACACAGATGACGAGAACCGCCACGGCAAGCACCGTGAGGCCCTGCCACAGCTCATCGACCGAAAACACGCCAAAGGTGGCGAAACCCACGGTTGCGACGAGCGCGAGGGCCGGAATCACGAGAGAACGGGCGTGCGGGCGCACGCGGGCGATCGCCCGCTCTGGCACGCGGTTGTCGCCCGTCATGCCCTATTCATATCGCAGATGCGTCACGTCTCCGGCAGCCACGGCGATGGGCCCTTCGATCGACTCGGCGGAGCGCACGAGCAAGCGGCCGTCGTCATCGATGGCCTCGGCCGTTCCGACGAGCACGGGCAGCCCAGGCCGGTCGACGCGCACCGCTCGGCCGAGAGTGCGCAGCTCGGCCTCGACTATCGACCGCACGACGCCGAGGTCGCTCGCCGCGCGCCACTGGGCCACGAGGGCACGCAGCTCGCGCAGGTAGGCCGCGAGGGCGCGATCGGTGAGGTGGGCATCCGTCGGCACGCCCAGAATCGCGAGGGATGTTGCGGTCGGCACCGGCAGCTCGTCGTGCGTCATGAGAAGGTTCAGTCCCGCGCCGATCACGACGCCCTCGCTCGTGAGCTCGGTGAGGATTCCGCTGAGCTTGCGATCGCCGTCGGCGGTGTCGACGAGCACGTCGTTGGGCCACTTGAGGCCCGCGCCCGCGACCCCGAGCGAGCGAACGGCTCGCGTCATCGCGACTCCCGCAATGAGCGGGAGCCAGCCCCACCAGCGAGCGTCGGCCGAGGTGCGACCCTCGTGCCGCACGAGCACCGATACGGCGAGGGCAGCACCGGGCGCAGCCGTCCACACGCGACCGAGGCGGCCTCGACCAGCTCGCTGATCGGCGGTCGCGACTACCGCGAAGTCGGGCAGCTGTGCGGCCGCAGCGACGAGCTCAGAGTTCGTCGAACCACAGCTCTCACGCCATTCGAGATCGGGGCACTCGGTGCGACTCAGGGCTAAGGGGGTGTGCGACTCACTCATGCGATCAGGCTAAAGGTCGCATGCAGACGCACAGTGCTGGGCGCGCATTTTGTGGCTCTTCACCAAGCGGTGCGCGCGGGGTGCTGTCGATAGGCTGACACGGTGACCGACCACACCAGTGCACCCGCGCCCGCTGCCCCTGATCTCTCAACGACCGCCGGCAAGATCGCCGATCTCAAGGTGCGGTACCACGAAGCCGTGACCGCGAGTGGCGAGGCCGCGATCGAGAAGCAGCACGCGAAAGGCAAGATGACGGCGCGCGAGCGCATCGACACCTTGCTCGACCACGGCAGTTTCGTCGAGCTCGATGAGTTTGTGCGGCACCGCACCCACGCCTTTGGCATGGATGCCAAGCGACCCTATGGTGACGCTGTCGTGACGGGCACCGGCACCGTGCACGGTCGCCAGGTGGCGGTCTACAGCCAAGACTTCACGATCTTCGGCGGCTCGCTCGGTGAAGTCGCGGGCGAAAAGATCATCAAGGTCATGGAGCTCGCGCTCAAGACCGGCGTGCCGATCATCGGCATTCTCGACTCGGGCGGAGCGCGCATTCAGGAGGGCGTTGTCGCCCTCGGCAAATACGGCGAGATCTTCCGTCGCAACACGGCCGCGAGTGGCGTCATCCCCCAGATTTCGATCATCTGTGGCCCCGCAGCCGGTGGCGCCGTGTACTCCCCGGCTCTCACCGACTTCGTCATCATGGTCGACAAGACCAGCCAGATGTTCGTGACAGGCCCCGACGTCATCAAGACCGTCACGGGCGAAGACGTGGGCATGGAAGAGCTCGGCGGTGCCCTCACGCACAACCGCACCTCGGGTGTGTCGCACTACCTCGCGAGCGACGAGAACGACGCCTTCGACTACGCCCGGGCGCTGCTGAGCTACCTGCCCGACAACAACCTCGCCGAACTGCCGCAGTACGAAGCCTCGGCCGAGCTTGAGATCACCGACGACGACCGCAAGCTCAACCTGATGATTCCCGACAGCCCCAACCAGCCGTACGACGTCATCGACATCATCGACCACGTCGTCGACGAAGGCTCGTTCCTCGAGGTTCAGCCGCTCTTTGCGCCCAACATCGTCATCGGCTTTGCCCGGGTCGAAGGCCGCAGCGTGGGCGTCATCGCCAACCAGCCGAACGCCATGGCTGGCACGCTCAACATTGACGCGGGCGAAAAGGCGAGCCGCTTCGTGCGCTTCTGCGACGCGTTCTCCATTCCGATTCTCACGCTCGTCGACGTACCCGGCTACCTTCCGGGTACCGACCAAGAGTGGACGGGCGTTATTCGCCGCGGCGCAAAGCTGCTGTACGCCTACGCCGAAGCCACCGTCCCCCTCGTGACCGTCATCACGCGCAAGGCCTACGGTGGCGCGTACATCGTCATGGGCTCGAAGCAACTCGGCGCCGACATGAACTTGGCGTGGCCCACGGCCGAGATTGCCGTCATGGGCGGGCAGGGTGCGGTGAACATCCTGTACCGCGACCAAATCAAGGCGGCCGAAGCAGCCGGTGAAGACGTTGCCGCGGTGCGCACGCGACTCGCGAACGAATACACCTACAACGTCGCAAGCCCGTTCCTCGCGGCCGAGCGCGGCGAACTCGACGGAATCATCGAGCCCGCCGCGACGCGCGTCGCCATCATCAAGGCGCTGCGAGCCCTCAAGGGCAAGCGCGCGAGCCTGCCGCCCAAGAAGCACGGAAACATTCCGCTGTGACCGCGCCGACAACTCCGCCGACGGATGCTCCTGCCGCGAGCATGCGCATCGTGGCGGGCAGCCCCACCGACGAAGAGCTCGCGGCCGCGCACTCGGTGATCGTCGCCGTGCTCGCCGAGCAGGCAGCGCGCGGGGCCGAGCTACTCGAACCTCCGGTCGACCGCTGGCGTGTGAGCGCTCGCGGTATGCGCGGCACCCTGGCACCCGGAGCCGGCGCGTGGGTATCGACGACAGGCTTTCGCGGCTTCTAGCTCAGAGTGAGGGTGTGCCTCGCGCCGCGGGCGACGCCGGCACAGACGGCGACGCCGACGACACCTCCAGCGAAGCCACCGACGAAACCACAGTCGACGACAACGACGGATTTCGTCGCGCCGCGGTCGATCGACGGCGATAAAGGCCCGAGCCGGGCGGAATGTACCCTGGGAATCGGTCGCGTCAGCAGCGCCAGCCCCGAAAATTCGCGGCTACCGACGACACGATTCACAAAAATGTCCCCCATTGTCCCCCAAATGGACGACTGCGAAACCTCGCAATAACCGGCATTATTGCCACTGTTAGGTGTTGCTCTTGGGGCACACCGCCGGTCACGTCGACTGCACGGGTAGCGGTCACGTGATTGGGGGGCGAGGCAGATCAACATTCGGGTTGTCGATCTCCCTCGGTACGGTACGAAGGGCCGGAGCTGGGTACTCCGGCCCTTCGATCGTTAAGGCGTCGGGCGGTCGAGCGCTCACGAGTCGAGCGGTCGAGCTCTCGGCACGGGAGCCGTCGAGCGCCAGGCTGCTTAGCGAGCCGCGCGGAAGCGACGGTGTCGCGGAATCTCGAGCCAGAGGTCGACCGAGTCGTCGTCGTCATCGTCAGACTGGCCCAAGTCGCGAGCGCGACCATCGCCCGACGGCGTCACGCCCACGACGGTCACTGCGATCACGGAATCGGGCGGCGCCGTGCGCGCGATCACTCGCGTGGCCCTTGTCGTGCGAATCGCGTCAGCGAGAGTGTCGAGCACAGCGGTGAGCGACCGCGCGTCGAGGTCGTCGAGCCCGCCCTCGTCATACAAGCTCACCGAGACACCACGGCGACGGGCCGCCAAGACTTCGCGACGCACCCCGTCATTGAGGAGCAACCGTCCGCGAATTTCGTCGCGAATCGCGCCCTCGAGGTGCAAGCACTCTTGGCGCTGTTGCGGAGTGAGCTCGCCTCCCGACTGCTCAATGATCTGCAGCATAGGCACGGCGGTCGTACCGGTCTTCCCGAGGCGAAACTGACGTTCGTACAGGTGAG
>JBDKJR010000112.1:0-2625 GCA_039796515.1 Actinomycetota bacterium | reverse complement strand
CGTGCTCGTGCGCCCGCTCAGCCGCCTCGCGTTCCTGCGCATTTACCCGCGCGTGTTCGCCGGCACCCACATCACCGACCCGCGGGTCGTGGTGCATCGCGCGGCCTCCGTGCGCGTCGAGGCGGAGGGCGTCGTGGCGTACGCCGATGGCGAGCGAATCGCTCCGCTTCCGGTCGACATTGACATGGATGCGGCAGGGCTCCGCGTTCTCGCCTAACCCCCGGCTCGCCGCGCTCCGCACGCCGCGCCCCTCGTTTTGCCGGGGTGTGCGCGCTGTGGCATACTCGTGTGGTTGCGAACGCGGCCCCATCGTATAGCGGCCTAGTACGCCGCCCTCTCACGGCGGTAACGCGGGTTCGAATCCCGCTGGGGTCACAACCGAAACCGCCCAGATTTTTCTGGGCGGTTTCGTTCGTTATCGAGCGAAGCCATGCTTCGCGGGGTTCGAATCCCGCTGGGGTCTCGAGCGCTAAGGGTGCAGAACTTTGCCGCAGACGGCACGGTTGCTTCGTCACTACGCTGGGGCCATGACTCGACTGCGCATTCTCGCCACGGCATCCCTTGCTCTCGCTCTGTTCGTCGGCACCACGGGCTGCGCTCAGGTGTCAGAAGTGCTCAACCCCTCGACGGGTGAAGAACTTGTCGGAACCACGTGGACGGGAACGGACTCGGACGGAGACCGCTGGGGCTTCGAGTTTCAGCAGGGCGGCGGAGTCGGCCTGACCTTCAACGACGGCGTCTATGACGACGACAGCGACGTCTGGAAGGTCGAGAACGGAACGATCGTCATCGGAATCGCGTTCGACTCGGGCGTTGCCACACTGACAGGCCCCTACACGCGCGACGCGACGTCGATCGACCTCGATGGCGAGCAAGGCGAGTTCACCTGGACGTTGACGATCGAGAAGGAGTAATCGGCGGCGGGCTGTAGGCTGGCCCGCTGACCCCTTCATCGAAAGGCCGCTGTGAGCGACTTCGTCATTCCCGCGTGGTTCGAGATCACCTCGCTCGTGGTGTTGAGCCTCATCCTCGTGTTCGACCTGTTGCTCGTCGTGCGCCGGCCGCACGTGCCGAGCCCGAAAGAGTCGGCCCTGTGGGTGGGCTTCTACGTCGCGCTCGCGCTCATCTTCGCGGGCCTCATGTTTGCGGTCGCCGGCCCTGACGCGGGCGGCGAGTTCATCGCGGGCTGGTTGACCGAATACAGCCTGTCGATCGACAACCTGTTCGTGTTCGTCATCATCATGGCCCAGTTCGCGGTGCCTAAGAAGATGCAGCAAGAGGTGCTGATGATCGGCATCATCTTGGCCCTACTGTTCCGCGGCATTTTCATTCTGCTCGGCGCGACGCTCATCGAGAACTTCAGCTGGATCTTCTACATCTTCGGACTGTTCTTGCTCATCACCGCCGCGCAGCAGGCGTTCTCGGGCCGTGAAGACGACGAAGCCCGCGAGAACGCGCTCATCCGGTTCTTGCGCAAGCGCATCGCCATCACCGACGACTACCACGGCATGAAGATTCGCACGGTCGTCGACGGCAAGAAGGTGTTCACGCCCTTGCTCATCGTGCTCATCGCGATTGGCACGACCGACCTCATCTTCGCGCTCGACTCGATCCCGGCCATCTTCGGCATCACGCAGAGCCCGTTCATCGTGTTCACGGCCAACGTCTTTGCCCTCATGGGCTTGCGTCAGCTCTACTTCTTGCTCGGCCACCTCGTCGACAAGCTCGAGTACCTCAAGTACGGCATCGCGTTCATCCTCGCCTTCATTGGCGTCAAGCTCGTCTTCCACGCGATGCACGAAAACGAGTTGCCGTTCATCAACGGTGGCCAGCACATCGAGTGGGTTCCCGACATCGACACCTGGACCTCGTTGGCCGTCATCGTTGGCGCGATGGCCGTCGCGGTGGCCGCGAGCCTCATCAAGCTGCGCATGGAACAGCGCTACCTGCCCACGGCGCTCTCGGCGCCCGCGGACGACGATGAGCAGGTGCCTTCGGGCCCGCCTGCCGCCCAGTGATAGCCTGAACACCATGCGGCACAAGACGCGGCTTCTTCTTCGTCGCCGCGACGAGTCCTGATCACCCCAGGTCGCATTCTCGTCGCGGAGTTCTGGCGCGGCCGCTTCGCATTCCTTGTTAGAAGGGTGATTTCCCCAGCATGAACGACACGTCAGCACCACGCCCGCGCACCCTGGCCGAAAAGGTCTGGGATGCCCACCTCGTCGCCAAGGGCGAAAACGGCGAGCCCGATCTGCTCTACATCGACCTGCACTTGGTGCACGAAGTCACGAGCCCGCAAGCCTTCGATGGTCTGCGGATGGCGGGCCGGCCCGTGCGTCGCCCCGACTTGACCATCGCCACCGAAGACCACAACACTCCGACGCTCGCGATCGATAAGCCCATCGCCGAGCCCACGAGCCGCATCCAGATCGAGACGCTTCGCGCCAACGCGAAAGAGTTCGGCATTCGCTTGCACTCGCTCGGCGACATCGAGCAGGGCATCGTGCACGTCGTCGGCCCGCAGCTCGGCCTCACGCAGCCGGGCATCACGGTCGTGTGCGGAGACTCGCACACGAGCACGCACGGCGCTTTCGGAGCCATGGCGTTCGGCATCGGCACGAGCGA
>JBDKJR010000111.1:0-7028 GCA_039796515.1 Actinomycetota bacterium | reverse complement strand
CGGGCCCGCAACGGTCTGCACCTGAACGGTCGCGAGCCGCAGAGCGCGCAGCAGCGGCCCCTGGTGCACCGAGACCGATTGGCTGCGCGAGAACGGCACGATCACGAGTGAGCGCCAAATGGCCCCGCGGCGCAACACCACCGCCGCGGCCGTGAAGGCGAAGCCATTGCGGCGGCGCGAGAACCAGCGCAACACGCGCGCGCGCCGCGGCGACACCGTGAAGCTACCGTCGGTACCCGTGCCGCGCAAGCCGAGCTCGAGCGTCGGCATGCTCGCCTCGTCGACCACCTCGGGCAAGAGCAGGCCCAGCACCGCGCGCACATCGTCGAGATTGCCGACGGGCAAGATGCTCGTCTGCTGCTGCCCCGCCGCCCCGTTTTGCGACGAACGCGAGGCTCGGTTGACGGCAATCTGCCACCAGCCGAACGGGCGCCACAACAGCGGCTGGCTGACCTTGACCGAGTGGATGCGGCCGGGCGGCAAGGTCTCGTTGGTGGTCGAGAGCAAGCCAAAGCCCACGCGCACGCCGTCGGGCGTCGCCGCGATCGAGTAGCGCAGCGACCGCGTGATGCGCGCGAAGAGAAAACCACCGATACCGATGAGGCCCGGCAGCATGGCCACGAGCAAGAACAACTCACCCGTCGCGATTCCGGTCACGACAATCGCCACGAGCATCGCGACGAGAACGAGCATGGTGTCGCTGAGCACCGTCGAGCCGATGAGCCGGCCGGGGTTCATGCGCACGATCGACGTGGGCGCCACGAGTTCGGTGTCGAGCTCGGGAGACAAGAGTTCTGAGACGCGTGCGTCGAGCATCCCGCCGATGCCCGTTTCTGCCGGGGCGGCCGGGTCGGTGCCCGCTCGCTGCGCTCCCGAGGCGAGCAGCAGAATGTCGCGGCGCAGGGCGTCGGCGTCGGCTCCGCGCAAGTAGGCCAGGGGAACGTTCGCGTCGTTGCCGGCGACCGAGATCTCGAGCTTGGCTGCGCCGAAGATGCGAGGAACAAAGGGGCGAGCGATGTTGATGCCCTGAATGCGGTCGAGCCGCGCCTTGCGGTTGGTGCGAAACAGGATGCCCGACCGCACTTCAACGACCTCATCGGTAATGCGGAATGTGTGCAGGCGCCACGAGAAGTAGAAGCCCGCGATGAGCAGCAGCAGAACGCCCCCGGCCGCGAGCAAGGCGACGAGGATGAGCTCCTCACGCACGAGAAAGTCGATTGCGTCGGCCTCGAAGTCGCCCGTCGACGGGGGCCGAGGCCCCTCGTCATCCGCCAAGAAGAGCTCGAAGAGGCGGTCGCGCAGGTTGACGATCAGCACGCCGAGAATCGCGACGAAGGTCAGGCCACCACGAAACAACGGCGTGGCCGGGTGCAGGCGATGCCACTCACCGTCGGCAAAGTCGGTCGTCGCGACCGCGATCCGCTGAGGCTGCTCGGCGGGCGGGGGCGCCGCGGGCGGGGGTGCCGCCGGCGGCGCCCACTCCTCGCGCGGCTCGGTCACAGCCCGGCCCGGCGCGTCTCGGCGACGGCCACAAGGTGGTCGCGCAACTGCTCGGCCTCGGCGAGCGGGAGGCCCGGGATGAGCACTCCGCTCGACGCGGCGGCCGTCACAAACTTCAGCTCAGCGAGGCCGAACGCCCGAGCAATCGGACCCCGGCTGATGTCGACGAGTTGCATGCGGCCGTAGGGAACCGCGACGAATCGCTGGAACATGATGCCGCGGCGAAAGAGCAAGTCATCGTCACGCAACTGGTAGCCGATGGAGCGCACACGCCGCGGGGTCAGGGCGAGCGTCAGCACGAAGAGGGCGGCGATCGCGACGCCGAGCATCCAGCCCTCGCTCCAGCCGATCCAGAACGGCACGAACGAAACCGTCGTCACGATCGCGCCGAAGATGACCGTGCCGATCATGTCGACGGCGATGTAGCGGGGTGACACGCGCTTCCACTCGCCCGCCGACACCTCGAGGCGCGCCGAAGTGGACTCTGCAGTGCCGCTGCTGTCGGGGTTCGTCACGGGGTCGTCTCCTCGGTCGGGTCATCGGGCGGCACAGCGCACCAGTGCTCGGCAACGAGAGCCGCGATCACGAGCACGGCGGCGGCCACGAGAGTGCTGCCCGCGGCCAGAGTCGAGCCTAACGGCACGACCGTTCGCGTGAGCAGGTAGATCAGAATGCCCGCGCCGCCCCCCGCGAGCAGTGCACCCGCGACCGCGCTCGCCTTGGCGAGTACGACCGCGCGCAGGGCATAGAACGGGTCGATGCGCCGCTCACCCTTCGCCGCGCGGCGCACGGGCCACGCGAGCGCGAGCACGAAGCCGGCAATGAGCACGAGCGCCACGGCGAGCGAGAAGGGCGGCACGAGCACGGCGACTCCGCGCATGGCGAGCACCGAGTCGAGCGCGAACGCGGCGGCGATTCCGGCAAGTGCCGTGATGAGCAGGGTGAGGGGGCGCGTGCGGGTCACTCGGCACCGCCCGACTGCAGCGCCGCGAGCAGGGCGGCGACGGGGCCGTGCAGGGGCAGGTGCGCATCCGGCTGCACCTCGAGCCAGGGGGCGAGCACGAAGTCGCGTTCGTGCGCGCGCGGGTGCGGAACCTGCAGCACGGGCGAGTCGATCTCGAGCTCGTCGAATGCAATGAGGTCGAGATCGAGGGTGCGGTCACCCCAGCGCTCTGCGTGCGCCGAACGATCACGACCGTTGTCGAGCTCGATGGCGCGCAAGGCGTCGAGCAACGAGTATGGGTCGAGCCGTGTCTGCAGCAGGGCCACGCCGTTGAGGTAGGGCGGCTTCTCGGGGTCGAGCCCCTCGAGGGTCAGAGCCACCGTGCCATGCCACGACGAGACGGCGCGGATGCTCGACTCGGGCAACCCGTCGAGCGCCGCCACGGCGCGCTCAAGCGTGGCCTCGCGATCGCCCAGGTTGCTCCCGAGCGCGATGACGGCCGTGGCCGGGTGTTGAGTTGTCACGACCGCCCCCGCACGATCGTGACGCTCACGTCGGCAAACGGCACCGTGATGGGCGCCTGCGGTTTGTGCACGGTGACGTGGGTCTGCCACACCGCGCCGTGGCTCAGCACGACGCTCGCAATGCGTTCGGCGACCGTCTCGATGAGATCGACGGGTTGGCTCTCGACGGCCGCAACGACCTGCTCGGCGAGCACGCCGTAGTGCACGGTCGCCGCGAGGTCGTCGCCGCTCGCAGCCGCTCGCAGATCGAGCCAGGCCGTGACGTCGATGATGAACTCTTGGCCGTCGCGCCGCTCGTGCTCGAACACGCCGTGATGCGCGAAGGCCCGCAGGCCCGTGAGGGTGATGTGGTCGCCGCGTTCTGCACCCGCGGCCACAATCGACTGCCGCACGTCGAGGGCGCGGGCGCTCGCGCGCACGTCGTGCACGCGCAGGGCATCCACCGATGGCGCCGCGAGCGCCGAGACGACCGCGGTCAGCAGGTCACGCTCCTCGACGGGCGTGCCCTCGGGCAGCAAGGCCCCCAAGAACCGTTTGCGCGAGGCGCCCACGAGAACGCGCGCGCCGAGCTCGGTGAGCACGTCGAGGTGCGCGAGCAGCTGCCAGTTGTGCTCGGCGCGCTTGGCAAAGCCGAGGCCTGGGTCGACCCAGAGTCGCTCGGCCGCAATGCCCGCGGTGCGTGCGGCCTCGACGCGTGTGCGCAACTCGCTCGCCACGTCGCGCGGCGCCCACGCATAGTCGCTCACCGAATCCCACACGGCGCTCGGCCCGCGCCAGTGCATGGCGACGTAGTCGACGGGCAGCGCCGCGACGGTCTCGAGCATTGCGGGGTCGGCGAGGCCGCCACTCACGTCGTTGACGATCGCGGCTCCCGCCTGCACCGCGGCCGCCGCGGTGCTCGCATTCATGGTGTCGATCGACACGCGGATGCCCTGCTGGGCGAGCGCCGCCACCACGGGCAGCACGCGCTCACGCTCGGCCTCCGGCGCCACGGGCTCGGCGCCCGGCCGCGTCGACTCACCGCCGACGTCGATGACGGACGCGCCCTCGGCCACCATGCGCAGCCCCTGCGCGAGAGCCGCCTCGGGATCGACGAAGCGGCCGCCGTCGCTAAACGAGTCGGGTGTGACGTTGAGTACGCCCCAGAGTTCTGGGCGCGCCGACGCCGCTTCGGCGCGCGGCTCAGGCCGCTCGCTCACGCGGCACCTGCCCCGATGAGAGCCATCACCTCAGCGCGGCGCACGGGGTCAGCGAGCGCCCCGCTCGCGGCGACCGTGACGGTCGTACTCTCGGCTTGCCGCGGGCCGCGGGCTCCGACGCAGCCGTGGCGCGCGTCGATGACGACGAGCACGCCGAGCGGCGCAAGGGCCGCCTCGAGCGCGGCAGCGATGTCGTCGCCGAGGCGCTCTTGCAGTTGGGGTCGCGACGAGAGCGTGTCGACGGCGCGCACGACGCTGCCGAGCCCGACGAGTCGCTCATCGGGCAGGTAGGCGACGTGCGCCACGCCCGTGAATGGCAAGAGGTGGTGTTCGCAGATCGAGCGCAGAGCGATGTCGCGCAGCAGAACAAGTTCGCCGCGCTGCTCGGGCGCATCCTGCGTGGCGAGCTCATCACGCAGCAGCGGAACCGGGTCGACTCCGACGCCCGCGAAAAACTCGGCGTAGGCCCCGGCGACCCGCTGCGGAGTCGTCAGCAGGCCGGGGCGCTGCGCATCCTCACCGATCGCGGCAAGAATCTCGGCGACGGCCGCCTCGATGCGTCCGGTGTCGATGGGCATGGTTCGACTCAGTCAGCCGTGGCGTCGGCAGGTGCGTCGGCGGTCGGCTTGGCGGGCATGGCCACGGGCGGGATGTTCGGCACGGGTCGCCCCTCGCTCGACAACCACTGCGGGCGCTCGGGCAGCTTCTTGACGTCGGCGAAGATCTCGGCGAGCTGCAGGTGGTCGAGCGTCTCTTTCTCGAGCAGCTCGGTGGCCAGGCGGTCGAGAATCTCGCGATTGTCGTTGATGACCTGCCACGCCTCGTTGTGGGCCTGCTCGATGAGCGCGCGCACTTCGGCGTCGACGCGCTCGGCAAGCTTCTCGCTGTAGTCGCGCTGGTGACCCATGTCGCGGCCCAAGAAGACCTCACCGCTCGACTGGCCGAGCTTGATGGCTCCGACGTCGGTGCTCATGCCGTAGTCGGTGACCATGCGGCGCGCGATGGCCGTGGCCTTTTCGATGTCGTTGCTCGCGCCCGTCGTCGGGTCGTGAAAGACGATCTCTTCCGCAACGCGGCCACCCAGGGCGTAGGTCAACTGGTCGAGCAGCTCGTTGCGCGTCACCGAATACTTGTCGTCGAGCGGCAGCACCATCGTGTAGCCGAGGGCCCGACCGCGCGGAAGGATCGTGACCTTCGTGACGGGGTCGGTGTTGCGCATCGCCGCGGCCGCGAGAGCGTGGCCGCCCTCGTGGTACGCCGTGATGAGCTTCTCGTGGTCGCGCATGATGCGCGTGCGGCGCTGCGGCCCCGCCATGACGCGGTCGACGGCTTCGTCGAGCGCTTCGTTCGTGATGATCTCTTGGCGGGCACGCGCCGTGAGCAGAGCGGCTTCGTTGAGCACGTTCGCGAGGTCGGCGCCCGTGTAGCCCGGCGTCTTGCGCGCGAGCACTTCAAGGTCGACGTTCTCGGCCATGGGCTTGCCCTTGGCGTGCACCTGCAGAATCTTTTCGCGCCCCTTCATGTCGGGGGCATCCACCTGAATCTGACGGTCGAAGCGGCCCGGGCGCAACAGGGCGGGGTCAAGAATGTCGGGGCGGTTGGTGGCCGCGATCATGATGACGTTGGTGTTGGGGTCGAAGCCGTCCATCTCAACGAGCATCTGGTTGAGCGTCTGCTCGCGCTCGTCGTGGCCGCCGCCCATGCCGGCGCCGCGGTGACGACCGACGGCGTCGATCTCGTCGACGAAGATGATCGCCGGAGCGTTCTCTTTCGCCTGAGTAAAGAGGTCGCGTACGCGGCTCGCGCCGACACCCACGAACATCTCGACGAAGTCAGAACCCGAGATGGAGTAGAACGGCACGCCCGCCTCGCCCGCGACCGAGCGCGCGAGCAGGGTCTTTCCCGTGCCGGGAGGGCCGTAGAGCAGCACACCCTTCGGAATTCGCGCGCCGACCGCCTGAAACCGCGTCGGATCTTTCAAAAAGTCTTTGATCTCTTCGAGCTCTTCGATGGCCTCGTCGGCGCCCGCGACATCGGCGAAGGTCACCTGCGGGGTCTCTTTGCTGACGAGCTTGGCGCGCGACTTGCCGAACTGCATGACGCGGCCGCCGCCGCCCTGCAGGCGCGTGAGCAAGAAGTAGAAGATGACGCCAATGATGAGAAACGGGATGACCAAGCCGAGCAGGCTCACAAAGAAGTTCGTCTGCGGAACCTCGTCGGTGAACTCGTCGTCAACGTTGGCCGCGTTGACGGCCTCGATGATGGCCGCACCGCGGGGCGCCACGTAGTAGAACTGCACGTTCGTGCCGAACTCTTGATCGGCCTCAGCCAGAACGATGTCGACGCGTTGCTCGCCGTCGACGATCTTGACGCTCGTGATCTTCTCGTTGGCCAAGAACTCGAGCCCCTGCTGGGTGCTCACCTGCCGAAAGCCGCCGATGCCACTGAGCACGGCAAAGCCCACCCAGAGCACGAGGGCTCCGGCGACGATGTAGAGGAACGGGCCTCGAACAATGCGCTTGAAATTCATGGCTGGCGGGCTGGCAGCCCCGCACCTTTCTGCTGGTCGAACGTGCCTGTCAGGCTATCGCGCGCCGCTTGGCACCTCGTGTGCTGTTCGCCCGAGGCGCAGAGACCTCAGTGGCTGTAGACGTGCGGGGCAAGCACCCCGACGGCGCGCAGGTTGCGGTATTTCTCGGCGTAGTCGAGTCCGTAGCCCACGACGAAGGCGGGCGGAATGTCGAAGCCGACGTACTCCACCTCAACCTCAACCTTGGCGGCTTCGGGCTTGCGCAGCAGCGCGAGAATCTTGACGCTCTTCGCGCCCCGCGACTCGAGGTTGGCGCGCAGCCACGCGAGGGT
>JBDKJR010000110.1:0-3223 GCA_039796515.1 Actinomycetota bacterium | reverse complement strand
GCGGACAGCGGGGGCGCGCGGCGCGTGCGGCGTGCGGCGGGAGCCGCGGGGTAGGGCGAGCAGCCCGAGTTACGCGGGGGCCGCGAAACGCGTGCGATAGGCCTGCACGGCGCTGCGCATCCCGATTCCGCAGACGCCGACGAGCTCGTCGCCTCGGAAGTACTCGACCACGCACTCGTCGTCGACCGAACCCGCGACGAGCTCGCTGCGATCGGCGAGGTACGTCATGCCAAACGCGAGCACGTGCGCGTCGTATTGGTCGCTCCAAAACGACGGCAGCGGGGCAAACCCGGCGGCCGCGAGCGCCTCGCAGTCGTCGCCCGCGAAGTGCGCAGCGATGAGTTGTCCGGCGCGCTTGCCGGTCTCGGTCGGCAGGTTCCAGTGTTCGACGCGGCGCGCGACGTCGTCGAAGAGCGGGTTGGCGTAGCGCGCCACATCGCCCACGGCGAAGATCTCGGGGCGCACAACCCCGTCGGCGCCGACCGCGCGCAGCCCCGCATCCACGAGCACGCCATCAGGCACGTCGAGCCCAGACGAGGCCAGCCACTCGGTGTTGGGGTCGCTACCAACAGCAACGACGAGCACATCGCACTCGAGCATGACGCCACTCGTCAGAATCACGCGCTCGACGGCAGGGTCACCCACGAGGCCAAACAGCGACTCGCCCGTGAAGAACCGCACTCCGTGCTCTTCGTGTCGCCGACGCATCTCAGCGCCGAGCAGCGGACCGAGCGCGCGCTGCAACGGCACGCGACTCTGGGTTACGACCGACACGGTCGCGCCGTTCTTCGCCGCCGTCGCCGCGATCTCGCAGCCGACAAAGCCCGAACCGAGAATGACGACGTTCGCGCCCGGCCGCAGCACTGACCGTAGGGCAACCGCGTCGTCGAGCGTGCGCAGCACGTGGATGCCGCCGAGCCCGTGATCGTCAATGGGCAGCGGCTTGGGCCGAAGTCCTGTCGCGATCACGAGCGCGCTGTACGGATGCTCGTCCCCGGCATCGTCCACAACCACGCGCCGCTCGGCATCGAGCGACACCGCCGCGCGCCCGAGCACCCACGAGACTCCCTCCTCGAGCGCAGAGCGGATCGGAAAGGCCACGTCAGCGTGCCCCTGCCCCTCGGTCTGCAGCAACTCTTTCGAGAGGGGTGGCCGGTTGTACGGCGCGTGCTCTTCGGCGCCGAGAAACTCGATGGGCCCCGTGTAGCCGGCGCGCCGCGCACCTTCGGCGGTGCGGAGGCCCGCCATCGAGGCTCCGACGATCAGCAGCGGGGCATCCACAGATCTAGGCCCGCGTGATGAGAATGGCCTGCATCGGGCACACGTCAGCCGCGGCCTCCAGGTCGGCGAGCATCTCGTCCGGCGCTTCGGCCACGTACTCGAGCTTGTCGTCAGCGTTCAGCTGAAACACCTCGGGGGCCTCAAAGACGCATTGCCCGTAGTGCTGGCACTTGTTCATGTCAACGTCGATGCGAATCATGCGCGGTTCCTTAATCGTTGAGTCGGGAGGGGTAGAGGTCGTTGGAGGGAGTGCGAATGCCGCGGAACTCCCAGTCGCCGCCGAGCGCCGTCGAGACGACTTCTTCGCTCGAGGTCGGCTGGGCGCCCACGTCAGAGCGAACCGGGGTGGGCCCTTCGACGATCGTATTCGTGAGGCGGCCGAGGCCATCGACCTCAACCTCGACGATGTCGCCGGGCTGCACGGGCCGCGAGTTCGCGGGCGTGCCCGAATAGATCATGTCGCCGGGCACGAGCGTGATGGTGCGGGCGAGGTCGGCCACGAGGTAATGCATGTCCCACTCCATCGTGTCGGTCGCGTCTTCTTGAACGACCTTCCCGTTGACGAGGGTGCGGATGGTCTTGCCCCGGAAGTCCCAGTCGGTCACGAGGCCCGGCCCCACGGGTGCGAGCGTGTCGCTGCCTTTGACGCGCAACATCGAGCCAGCATCCGTGTCGCGAAAATCGTGCAGGCCGTAGTCGTTGCCCACCGAGTAGCCCGCGATGTAATCGCCCGCTTCGGCCGGCGAGATGTTGCGGCACGTGCGCCCGATGATGATGACGATTTCGCCCTCATAGTTGAGCCACTTGAGGCCCGCGGGTCGCACGACGGAGCCCTTGTGGCTGTTGAGCGCCGTGATGGGCTTGTGAAAATACGTCGGTGCGGGCGGCAGCTTCGTCATGAACTCGTCGCTGCGGCTCGGGTAGTTCAAGTGCACCGCGATGATCTTGGTCGGCTCGCTGGGCGGCAAGTGAATCGCCTCGTCGACCCCAACGGTGCGGCCGTCGGATGCTCGCAGCTCGTCGCCGTGCCGCACGACCTGCACGGCCACGCCGTCGAGCAGAATGCGCCGGTACTCGGTCATGCGGCGCTCACGTCGTCAGCGTCGTCGCGCGAGAGCGTCACGTCTTTCGGCAGCGGGAATCCGCCCTCGGGCTCGGGGAAGTAGATGTGCACTTGGCCCGTACCGATCGAGTTCTCGTACTCCGAGTACATGACACCCTTCGCCGTGTTGGCTTCTTCGCCCGTGGCGCCCGCCATCTGCAACCAGTGGCTGAAGTTGGCTTCGGGCTTGAACTGCTTGAACTCGGGCATCGTCTCGAGAATGCGCTTGTGGTCGCCCTGCTTCATCCACTCGATGCGCTCGAGGTCGGCGAGGCGCGCGCCCTCGCTGTAGATGTGCTTGGGGTCGCTCGCCTCGTGCTTGCGCAGGTCGCGCAGCTTGTAAAAGGTGTGCGAGAGCGCGCCCGAGGCGAGCAGCAGCACCTTGCGGTCGCTGTCGCGAATGGCTTCGCCGAGCGCGCGGCCCGCGCGCAAGAAGTCGTCGGTCGTCGCCGTCTGGCAGACCGAGAGGCTCACCCAGCGCTTGTCGAGCCCGCGGCCGAGGTAGTGCCAGAGGTTGACCGTCGCGTAGAAGATCGGCAAGTGCGGGTCGCTGATGGGCGTGACCCACGTGCCGTTCTTCTCGTCGTAGTTGGCGACGGCATTGGCGAGTTCGGGGTCACCCTTGAAGGCGTAGGGAATTTGCGACATCCCGCGCGGCAGCTCTTCGCTCGTGAAGAGACCCGAACGTTCGGCTTGCGCGCTGATGACGAACTCGACCGTCGTGGCCCAGTGCGAGTCGAGCACGACGACGGTGTCGTAGTCGAGGGTCTCCATGACCTCGGTGCGGAACCGCTTGAGGCCCGGAACGAGGCTGATCTCTTTGCCGTCGTTGAGGTCGTA
>JBDKJR010000109.1:0-10257 GCA_039796515.1 Actinomycetota bacterium | reverse complement strand
TCGCCGAGGCCGGACTGGCGATTCTCGTGATCGACACGCGCGTGGCGCATAGCCACGCGTCTGGCGGCTACGGCGAGAGGCGCTCGGCGTGCGAGCGCGGCGCCGCGGCGCTCGGCTACTCAAGTCTTCGCGATGCGACGGTCGATGACCTACCGCGCGCGCAGCAGCTGCTCGACGACGTGACCTTCCGGCGCATCCGTCACGTCATCACCGAAAATCAGCGCGTACTCGACACCGTCGCGGTGCTGAAAGAACAAGGCGCGTCGGCGATCGGCGAGCTGCTGGATGCCTCGCACCGCAGCATGCGCGACGACTTCGAGATCTCGGTGCCCGAACTCGACCTCGCGGTCGAGACGGCGGTCGGCGCGGGCGCGCTCGGCGCACGCATGACGGGCGGTGGATTCGGAGGCGCAGCGATTGCGCTCGTGCGACTCGGCGACCTGTCGCGCGTTCAGGTCGCCGTCGACAACGCCTTCGGTGAGCACGCGTTCGGGCAGCCCGACACGTTCGTCGTGACGGCGTCGGATGGCGCCGCGCGCAATTAGGCGCTGACTAGCGCGCGATCGAGAGAGTCGACGCGGTGCTCGAGAGCACCTCGGCGGCGAGCGCCGGGTCGTCCGACACCGCACGCCCATAGCTCGGCACCATCGCGCGCAATCCCGGCTTCCAGCCCTCGAGCTTATCGGGAAAGCAGCGTTCGATGAGGTCGAGCATGATCGAGGGCGCCGTCGACGCTCCGGGCGATGCACCGAGCAGGCCCGCGATGGAGCCGTCGGCCGACGCCACAACCTCGGTGCCGAACTGCAGCGCGCCGCCCTTGCCGGGCACGTTCTTGATGATCTGCACGCGCTGACCGGCGGTCAGTTGGTACCAGTCATCGCCCGAGGCCGCGGGGTAGAACTCGCGCAAGGCGTCGAGCTTCTTCGATCGCGACGCGAGCAACTCACCCACGAGGTAGGTGACGAGGTCGAGGTTGCGCACGGCCACCTGCAGCATCGGAATGATGTTGTGCCAGCGGATCGAGCCAAAGAGGTCGAACCACGAGCCGGTCTTCAAGAACTTGGGCGTAAAGCCCGCGTATGGCCCGAACAGCAAACTAGGCCGGCCGTCGACGACGCGCGTGTCGAGGTGCGGCACCGACATGGGCGGGGCGCCGACCGAGGCCTTGCCATAGACCTTCGCGTTGTGTTGGCCGACGACGGCAGGGTTGTCGCTGCGCAACCACTGCCCGCTGACCGGAAAACCACCGAAGCCGCGAATCTCGCGAATGCCGCTCTTTTGCAGCAGGGGCAGGGCGTGCCCGCCCGCGCCGACAAACACGAATCGGGCCGAGACCTCGATCGGCGTCGAGCCGACCTCGTGACGCAGCGACACCTTCCAGAGCCCGTCTTTCTGGCGACGGATGCCCGTCACGCGATGCTCAAGGTTCAGGCTCACGCCGCTCGAGACGAGGCCGTCAACGAGCAGTCGAGTCAGCGCGCCGAAGTCGACGTCGGTACCGGCCGCCATCCGGGTTGCGGCAACGGGCTGTGACTTTGCGCGGCCCGGAATGGTCAGCGGAGCCCACTGGCGAATAACGCCGGCGTCGTCGCTGAACTCCATGCCGGCAAAGAGCGGGTGATCTTTCAGCGCATCGAAGCGCTTGCGCAGGTACTCCACGTTCGCTTCGCCCCACACGAGACTCATGTGCGGCGTCGACGTCAAGAACGCGCTCGGGTCGGGGAGCAACCCCTTGCCGACGAGGTACGACCAGAACTGCCGCGAAACCTGAAATTGCTCGTTGACCTTCACCGCGTTGGCAATGTCGATCGTGCCGTCGGGGCGCTCGGGCGTGTAGTTGAGCTCGCACAGCGCCGCGTGACCCGTGCCCGCGTTGTTCCAGGGGTTGGAGCTCTCGAGAGCCACGTCACTCAAGCGCTCATACACGCGAATCGTCCACGAGGGTTCGAGCTCGCGCAGCATCGTTCCGAGCGTCGCGCTCATGATGCCGCCGCCGATGAGAACGACGTCAATGGGTTCAGTCACGCGCCCAGTTTAGTCTCGCTCAACAGACCTCGGATGCGGCGGCGTTAGGCTGAGGACGTGATTGTGCCCCTTCTTGCGATTGGCGCAATCGGAGGGCTTTTCTCGGGGCTCTTTGGCATCGGTGGCGGGTTGGTCATGGTGCCGCTCATGATGTGGTGGGTGCGGTTCGATCAGCGCCGGGCATCCGCCACGTCACTGTTTGCCATCATTCCGCCCGCCGTGCTGAGCGCATCGCTCTATGGCTCGCGCGGCCAGATCGATCTGCTCGCGGCTGCGATCATCGCGGTGGGTGCGATCGTGGGCACGCCACTCGGGGCAATGCTGTTGCGGCGCATTTCTCTCGTGTGGCTCAAGTGGATTTTTATCGCGGGTCTGTGCGCTGCTGCCCTGAGGCTTGCCCTCGTCGTGCCCAACCGTGAGGGAGCTCTCGACTACGGCGTAGGCGTCATTCTGGGTCTCGTTGCCCTCGGTCTCGTGATGGGCGTCTTGGCAGGCCTCTTGGGCGTGGGAGGCGGCATTGTGGCCGTCCCCGTGCTTGTCGCGTTGTTCGGCGTGGGCGATCTGCTCGCGAAAGGAACCTCGCTGCTCGCCATGATTCCCGGTGCGATCGCGGGCACGGTGCCGAGTCTCAGGGCGGGCCTCGTGCGCTGGCAGGATGCCCTCCCGATGGGTCTCGCGGCCGCCGCCACCTCGCTCGTCGGCGTGTGGCTCGCGTTTCTCGTTCCGCCCGCCGTGTCGGGCTGGCTGTTCGCGGCGCTGTTGGTGGGGGTCATCGTGCAGATGGCGCTGCGCCCCACAAAACCGCGCGGCTAGTCGCCCTGCGAGCGGTCCTCCTCGGCCAGCCACTCGCGCACGGCATCCGCGTGCTGACCCAGGGTGGGCGGGGCGGTGTGGATGCTGCGCGTCTGCTCAGCGCCGTCAAAGCCGAAGAACCGCAGCGGAGGGCCCGGCACCTCAATGACCCCGAGCGTGGCGTGCTCGACCTCCACCACCAAACCCTGCGAGCGCGTCTGTTCCCAGGCGTAGACCTCGTCAATCGACCGCACGGTTCCGGATGGCACGCCCGCGCGATCGAGCGCTGCCAACAGCTCGGCGCTCGACCGCCCGGCGAAGGCCTTCTCGATGGCCTCGACGAGAGCGTCGCGATGCGCAACCCGGTCGGCATTGGTCGCGAATTCGGGGGCGTCGGGGTCAAGTTCGACGACCGTGCAGAACGACCGCCACAAAGCGTCGTTGCCGACCGCCACTTGCACGACACCGTCGGCCGTGGAGAACAGGCCATAGGGCGCGAGCGAGGGATGCTGATTGCCTCGAGCTGCGCCCACCTCCCCCGCCACCGTGAATCGCGTGCCCTCGAAGCTGTGCGCGCCCACGAGCGCGGCGAGCAGACTCGTCCGCACGATCTGGCCGCGCCCCGTGCTCTCTCGCTCGTGCAGGGCGGCAAGAACCCCATAGGCGCCGTTCATGCCCGCGAGAAGGTCGGCGATCGGCACACCCACGCGCTGGCGGTCGTGCGGTCCGGAGCCCGTGAGCGACATGAGCCCGGCTTCACCCTGGGCGATTTGGTCGTAGCCCGCGCGCCCACCCTCCGGCCCGTCATGCCCAAAACCCGAAATCGAGAGCACGACGAGTCGAGGGTTGAGCGCCTCGAGGGTCGCGGCGTCGAACCCGAGGCGGTCAAGCACGGTGGGGCGGAAGTTCTCGATGAGAACATCCGCTCGCCGAATCATGGCGCGCAGAGTGTCGAGGTCGGCGGGGTCTTTCAGATCGAGCTCGATCGACTGCTTATTGCGATTGGCGGAGAGAAAGTAGGTGCTCTCGGGCGATTCGGCGGGGCCGACGAAGGGCGGGCCCCAGCGGCGGGTGTCGTCTCCTGATCCAGGGAGTTCGACCTTGATGACGCGGGCACCCAAATCACCGAGCATCATCGCCGCGTGCGGGCCCGCGACGGCGCGACTCAGGTCGACGACGATCAGATCAGCGAGGGGCCCGGTCATGCACGAACGCTAACAGGGCGGCGCGTCACTCGTGCGCGCCGTCGCCTCAGAGGCCGAGCTCGCTCAGTGCCTCGTCCATGAGGCGCGTCATGTGCGCGTAGCCCTCGTCGTTCGGGTGCAGGCCGTCGGCGGCCATGAGGCCGTCTTTGCCGGCAATCCAGTCGGATGCGCCCGCGATGTAGTCGGCACCGTAGCGCTCAGCGGCGTCGCGCACCCAGCCGCTGATGATCGCGAGCGACTCCGGGCGCTCGGCGGTGTACCAGAAGGGCTCGACGACGACGAATCGCGCCTCGGGCAGAGCGGTCGTCAGGCGTTCGAGATCGACATCGATTTGCTGCTCAATCTCGGCGGCAGCGCGGCTGAACGAGAAGTTGTCGTTGAGCCCCATCGTCACGATCACGATGTCGGGCTGCTGGGCGATGATGAGCGCGGGCAGGTCATCATCGGCAAAACTGCGGCGATTGTTGATGAACCCCAGGCCGTTGACGCTCGGGTTGAATTCGCGCCAGCCGCGGTCGAGCGAGATTTGGGTTGACCAGCGCAGACTCAGATCGCTCGCGCCCGTTCCGAGCGTGTACGAGTCGCCGTAGAAAGCCACGAGCGGCCCGTCGGCGTTCGGGATCGCCGGGTCGGGCGTCGAGGAGGCAAGTGGCGAGCATCCGGCCAGCAGGACAAGAGCGGCGAGAACGGCGACGCCTGCCCGCTTCATGCGTGCTCGGGGCCGAACGGCTCGAGGGTGGGCCGTTTGGGCTCGCGATTATCGCCCGACGATCGCCCCGTGAGGCGGCGGCCGATCCACGGCAAGACGTAGTGCCGCCAATACTCGGCCGTGCGCGGGCGCTGCACCTCGTCACCCGCATCGGGCGCCGCGGGGCTCGCCGCGACCGAGACACCCAGCGCCGCGAGCACATTCGCCGCGGCGAGGGCGTGACCGGCGGTATTGAGGTGCAAGCGGTCGACCGACCAATAGCGCAGTTCGGGCAAGCGCGGGTCGCCCCAGTTGTCGACGAAGAGAACGTCGGTGCCCGCCAGGCGGTGCTGCACGGCCACGGCGAGCTCGTTGCCGCGGCGCGAGAAGACCCGGCCCATGGGCAAGTGCTGGGTGGGATCACCACCACTCACGATCATGACGCGCGGCACGGTCTCGAGGGCCTGTTCGGCCGCCGAAACGAGTCGGTCGGCGACGGCCTCGATCGAGACCGAGGGCCGCAAGATGTCGTTGCCGCCGCCGTTGATGCTCAGCAGCTCGGGGCCGAGGGCAAGCGCCGCCGGCAATTGGGTGTCGAGAATCGGCGCGAGAAGTCGTCCGCGGATCGCAAAGTTGGCGTAGCCGATCGATCCACCGGCGGCGTGCGCGAGGCCTGCGGCGACCAGGTCGGTCCAGCCGCGCGGCGTGCCATCGGGGCGCTCGTCGCCCATGCCCTCGCTGTAGCTGTCACCGATCGCGGCGTACGAGCGAATCGGCCCGGAGGCCGATGACCGCTCGCCGCTCGCCATCGTGGGGACTACGCCGCGACCGTGGCGCCGAGCTTTGCGGCCAGCAGTTCCGCGATCTGCACGGCGTTGAGTGCCGCGCCCTTGCGGAGGTTGTCGTTGCTGATGAACATCGCGAGCCCGCGTCCACCCGGAACACCCTCATCGGCACGGATGCGCCCCACGAGGCTCGGATCAGCGCCGGCGGCGTCGAGCGGGGTGGGAACATCCATGAGTTGAACGCCCGGCGCGTCGGCCAGCAGTTCGCGCGCACGATCGGGGCTGATCGCGTGCTCGAACTCGGCGTTGATCGACAGCGAGTGGCCCGTAAACACGGGCACGCGCACGCAAATGCCGCTCACGAGCAACTCGGGCAGTTCGAGAATCTTGCGGCTCTCGTTGCGCAGCTTCTTCTCTTCGTCGGTCTCGCCGAGGCCGTCGTCGACGAAGTTGCCCGCCTGCGGGATGACGTTGAAGGCGATGTTTTTCGGAAACTTCACGGCCGGCGGAAACTCGACGGCCGAACCGTCGTGCACGAGGCCGATGGCGTCTTGCACGATGACAGCGTTTGCCTGGTCGAGCAGCTCTTCGCCGCCCGCAAGTCCCGCGCCCGAAACAGCCTGGTACGTGCTCACGATGAGGCGCTGCAGCCCAGCCTCGGCGTCGAGAACCTTGAGCACGGGCATTGCGGCCATGGTTGTGCAGTTGGGGTTGGCGATGATGCCCTTTACGGCATCCTCGATCGCGTGGGGGTTGACCTCGCTCACGACGAGCGGAACCTCCGGGTCCATGCGCCAGCCCGACGAGTTGTCGACGACCGTCACGCCGGCCGCGGCGAAGCGCGGAGCCTGCGCCTTGCTGAGCGTCGCACCGGCGCTGAAGATCGCGACGTCGAGCCCACTCGGGTCAGCCGTCTCGGCATCTTCGACGACGATCTCGCGGTCGCCCCACGGGATGACCGTTCCCGCGCTGCGCGAACTGGCAAAGAAGCGCAGCTCACCCACGGGGTAGTTGCGCTCGAGCAGCAGCTGACGCACCACGGCGCCGACCTGACCCGTGGCGCCGACGACGCCGATGTTGATCGTCGAACCCATGATTACCGTCCCGTTCCTGCGTAGACGACCGCCTCGGCGTCGCCATCGAGCCCGAATGCCGTGTGCACGATCTGCACGGCGTGGTTGAGAGTGTCGGCACGCATGACGACCGAGATGCGAATCTCAGACGTGCTGATCATCTCCATGTTGATGCCCGCGTTCTTGAGCGCGGTGAACAGTTGAGCCGAAACGCCCGCGCTCGTGCGCATGCCGCCACCGACGACCGAGAGCTTGCCGATCTGGTCGTCGTAGGCGAGCGACTCGAAGCCGAGGTTCGACTGCGTGGCACGCAGCGCCGTGAGCACCTTTTCGCCGTCGCTCTTGGGGAGCGTGAAGCTGATGTCGGTGCGGCTCGTCGCGGCCGTCGAAACGTTCTGCACGATCATGTCGATGTTGGCGCCCGTCTCGGCGACGATCGTGAAGATGTCAGCGGCCATGCCCGGGGTGTCGGGCACGCCGACGACCGTAATCTTCGCCTCGCTGAGATCTCCGGCGACTCCGGTGATGATCGGCTCTTCCATGACTTCTCCCTCTGTCGGGGTGACGACCCAGGTGCCCTCATTGGGCGAAAACGATGACCGCACGTGCAGGGTGACGCCGTTGCGGCGCGCGAACTCCACGGCGCGAATGTGCAAAACCTTGGCGCCCGCGGCGGCGAGCTCAAGCATCTCTTCGGTCGTGACGCGGTCGAGCTTGCGGGCGCTCTTGACGACGCGCGGGTCGGCGGTGAACACCCCATCGACGTCGGTGTAGATCTCACACACGTCCGCCTTGAGCGCGGCAGCCAGGGCGACCGCGGTCGTGTCGCTGCCGCCACGGCCGAGAGTCGTGATGTCTCGGCTGTCGCGGTTGAAGCCCTGGAAGCCCGCGACGATCGCGATAGCCCCTTCGTCGAGTGCCTCTTGCACGCGCACGGGGGTCACGTCGACGATGCGGGCGGCGCCGTGGCGGGCATCCGTGATCATGCCGGCCTGGCTGCCCGTGAACGAGCGCGCGTCGTAGCCCATGCTCTTGATGGCCATCGCGAGAAGGGCCATCGAAATGCGCTCGCCCGTCGTCAGCAGCATGTCCATTTCGCGCGGGTCGGGCAGCGGGGCGACTTGGTGCGCGAGGTCGATGAGGTCGTCGGTCGTGTCGCCCATGGCGCTGACCGCGACGACCACCTGATTGCCGCCCTTGCGCGTTTCGATGACGCGCTTCGCGACGCGCTTGATGCTCTCGGCGTCGGCCACGGAGGATCCACCGAACTTCTGCACGATGAGGCTCACGGTGGTACTCCTGAATGGTGGCGCAGCAGGGCTGAGGATGAATGTCGATAGCGGCGTCGAGCGCGCACGCACTCGAACCGGCGGCGCGACAGCGGTGGCGAGCCTGAGCCCCGATTCTACTGCGACTGGATGCCCGGCGCGGCATGCGTGCTCGTCACGCGCTGGCGATCACCGCTCGACCGTGCGGCGCCCCTCAAACGCACGCCCGAGGGTGACCTCATCGGCGTATTCCAGGTCGCCGCCGACGGGCAGTCCGCTCGCGAGGCGCGAGACTGTGAGACCCGGCTGCACGAGCAGACGGGAGAGGTAGGTGGCGGTCGCTTCGCCCTCAAGGTTGGGGTCGGTCGCGATGATGACTTCGGTCACCGTTCCGTCACGCAGGCGCGCGAGGAGCTGCGCGATGCGCAGGTCGTCGGGGCCGATGCCGTCAATCGGGCTGATCGCGCCGCCCAGCACGTGATACAACCCGCGGAACTCGCGCGTGCGCTCAATCGCGACGACGTCTTTCGCCTCTTCGACGACACAAATCGTCGTCGGGCTGCGCCGCACGTCGCGGCAGATCGAGCACTGCGCCTCTTCGGCGACGTTGCCGCAGATCTCGCAGAACCGAACCTTCTCACGCACGTCGATGAGCAGTTGCGCGAGGTGCGCGACATCGAACGACTCGGTTTGCAAAATGTGAAACGCGATGCGCTGCGCCGACTTGGGGCCGATGCCGGGCAGGCGTCCGAACTCGTCGATGAGGTCTTGAATAATGCCGTCGTACACGTCAGGTCTGCTCTCTCGCCACGGGGACTGATGCTCGGGCTAGTACTCGTCGCGCAAGGGGTCGGGGGCGTCGGCGCTCGACGGTCGGTCGGGGTCAAAGGGTGCCTCCACGGGCGACGCCTCGGGGGTCTCGGCCGCGGCAAAGAGGTCACGATCTCCCGCCGTCACCCGCGGGGCAATCGCCTCCTCGGTCAAGAAGGTCGCGCCGAGCACCTCGCGCACGACGGCCTCGCCATACCGTTGCCGCCCGTTGACCTCCGACACGTGCTGCACCGCGGGGCGCTCGGGCTCGCTGGCATCGGGCTCGACTTCTGGCCGCGCGGCAGACGGTGTCGGCTCCGCCGATTCGGGCGAGGGGATGCTCGCCGGCGCCGCGACCGCGCCCGGGATCGCCGTCACGACCCAGTCGGTCACCGCGGCGGCCGGGGCTACGGGCGCGGGTGTTGCGGGAACGGATGTGGCGCGTGCAGGAGCCGACAGGCGGGCCGGGGCTGCCGGCGTTGGAGTAGCGGGTGCTGGAGTACCGGGTGCCGCAGCCGAGGGGCGGGCCGGGTCGGGGTCGGCGGGAGCATCCGCCGGGGGCTCGGTCGGGCTCGTGGGGGATCCGGGCATGGTCGCGCGAGCATCCGTCGGCGCGTCAACGCGCACAAGAAACTTCACACGCGCCCCGACCACCGACTGGATCGCGGCCCGCACGTGCTCGCTGACGCTGTCGGCGGGAGCCGCGCGATGCTTGAACGCCGCCGCATCGGCCTCGGTCGGAAACGAGAGGGTCAGCACATCGTCGTTCAGCGCCACGGCGGTCGTGCCGAACACGACCGTCCACGAGCTGCGCTTCGTGGCTTGCACGGCATCGAGAATGGCCGGCCACGCAGAGCGAATGCGCTCGAGCGACACCGGCTCGGCGGCGGGTTCCGACGCGGGAGTGGCGGCAGAGGCGGGCGACGCGGGACGCGCGACCGATGCTGGCGGCTCGGCTGCGGCCGGCTTAACGGGCTCAACGACGACAGGCGGCTCTGCGGCAACCGGCGCAGCGGGCGATTCAGCCACGACCGTTGGCGCGGGCGAGGCCGGCGACGCGGCTGGCGTGGTCGGCGTTGAGGCTGGCGCCGTAGGGCGCGCGGCAGCAGCCACGGTACTCGCAGTCGCGCCAGCGTCAGCCCCGAGCGCGACGAGCACGCGCGCTGTCATGAGTTCGAGGTGCAGTCGCGGCGAGGTCGCACCGGTCATCTCGGTGAGCGCACGGTTGACGACGTCGGCCGCGCGCGACAGCTCGGCGGGGGCGAACATCGCGGCCTGCGTGCGCATGCTCGCCAAGTCGTCGGCCGGGATGCCGTGCAGAACGGACGCGGCGCTGTCAGCGGTCGCCTGCACGACGATAAGGTCTCGCAAACGCTCGAGCAGATCGTCGACAAACCGACGCGGGTCTTGACCGGTCTGGATGACGCGATCGACCGCGTGGAAGGCGGCCCCGGCATCCCGACCCGCGATCGCCACAACGACCTCGTCGAGCAGCGCGCCGTGCGTGTAGCCGAGCAAGGCGACGGCTCGCTCGTACGTCACGGTGGCGTCGTCGCTACCCGCCATCAACTGGTCGAGCAGCGAGAGCGTGTCACGCACCGATCCCCCGCC
>JBDKJR010000108.1:0-3989 GCA_039796515.1 Actinomycetota bacterium | reverse complement strand
TGGTGGCCGTCGTTGAGCGTGAGGTGCGGAGTAGGGATCGCGTCAGTCATGAGGTCATCCTCGCCTAGTTGCCTGAGGGAACAACGCGCTCGTCGGGTCCCGTGTAGAGACTGAGCGGGCGAATGAGCGCGTTCGCCGCGAGCTGCTCGCACACATGGGCCGTCCAGCCCGTCACGCGCGCGGCGATGAAGAGCGGCGTGAAGATCTCGGTGTCGAAGCCCATGAGGTCATAGGCGGGGCCCGAGGGGTAGTCGAGGTTGGGTTTGATGCCCTTGGCCTCGTCCATGGCGCGCTCGAGGGCGTCGTAGAGGTCGAGCACCTCGTGGCGCTCGTAGTGCTCGACGAGGGTTTCGAGAGCAGCCTTCATCGTGGGAACGCGCGAGTCGCCGTTCTTGTAGACCCGGTGGCCAAAACCCATGATCTTGCGCTTTGCGGCGAGAGATTCGGCGAGCCACGCGGCCGCAGCATCCGCCGTACCGACCTCGCGGAAGACGTGCATGACGGCCTCGTTCGCTCCCCCGTGCAGCGGGCCCTTGAGCGCGCCGATCGCGCCCGTCACGGCCGAGTAGACGTCGCTGAGCGTTGAGGCGATGACGCGCGCCGTGAACGTCGAGGCGTTGAACGAGTGCTCGGCGTAGAGAATCATCGACACGTCGAAGGCGTTCACCACGACCAGCTCGGGCACCTCGCCGAAGGTCATGTGCAAGAAGTTCGCCGAGTAGCCGAGGTCGTCGCGGGGCTCGACGAGCTCTTGGTCGCGCATCCGTCGCTGGGCATACGCAACGATCGCCGGAAGCTGCGCCCACAGACGGATGCTGCGCTCGAGCGTCAGGTCACCGTCGATCCACGTGCTGTCGGTCGTGAGTGACTCGTCCAGGGCGCCGAGCACGCTCACAGCGGTGCGCACGACATCCATGGGGTGCGCGGCGAGGGGCAACGCATCCATCGTGTGCTTCACCGTGGGGTTGAGCGGACGAAGCGACCGCTCGAGCGTCTCGAACTCGGCCAGCTGGGCCGCGGTCGGCAATTCGCCGTGCCACAACAGGTAGGCGACCTCTTCGGCGGTGCAGCGCTCGGCGAGCTGCTGCACGGGGTAGCCGCGATAGAGCAGCGAGTTCGACTCGGGGTTGACCTTGCTGATGGCGGTCGTGTCGACGACGACGCCGGCGAGGCCCTTGCGAATCTCGGTCTCGGTCATGATTGCCCTCCTGGGGACTAGCGGCCGGTGTCGGTCAAGGCCGCGGTTAGCGGCCGGTGCAGGTCAAGGCCGCGGTCAGCGGCCGGTGTACGTAAAGATGCCGTCGTCGAAGGCGTTGTACGCCTCGTAGTCGAGCAGCTCGTAGAGCCTGCCTCGAGTCTGCATGCCCGCGACCTCGCCGTCGAGGGTTCCGGTCGATTGCAGAGCATCCAATCCCCGCTCGATCGCGCCGAAGGCGATGCGCAGCAGCGAGACCGGGTGAATGACGAGGTTGACGCCCACGTCGGCGAGCTGCTGGTGCGTGAAGAGTGCGCTCTTGCCGAACTCGGTCATGTTGGCCAAGATCGGCACGCTCACGGCCTTGCGCATCGCGGCGAACTCTTCGAGCGAGGCCATCGCCTCGGGGAAGATCGCGTCGGCACCCGCGGCCTCGAGCGCCTTGGCGCGATCGATCGCGGCGTCGAGACCGTCCACCCCGCGAATGTCGGTGCGCGCCATGATCACGAGATCGGCGTCGCGGCGCGCATCGACGGCGGCACGAATGCGCTTGACCGCGGTGTCGAGGTCAACGACGGCCTTGCCGTCGAGGTGTCCGCAGCGCTTGGGGTTGACCTGGTCTTCGAGGTGCAGGCCCGCGACGCCCGCGTCTTCGAGCTCGTGCACCGTGCGGGCCACGTTCATCGGTTCGCCGAATCCGGTGTCGGCATCGACGAGGGTCGGCAGGTCGCTCATGCGGCTGATCTGGTGCGCGCGCTGGGCAACCTCGCTCAGCGTCGTGAGACCGATGTCGGGCAGGCCGAGCTCGGCCGCCATGACGGCTCCCGAGATGTAGGCCCCGTCGAATCCTTTGTCTTCGATGAGGCGGATGCTGAGCGGCGTGAACGCGCCCGGCAGCACCTGCAGGCGCCCGCTCGCGAGCCCCGCGCGAAAGGCCTGGCGGCGCTGGCTCGGTGTCGTAGAAGTCGAGAGCATCAGAAGAGTCCCTTCGGAGCTGCGGGCAGCGGCCGGGCGGCCGTCACGGTGAGGCCGCCGAGCTCGGCGGGACTGAGCTCGGGCAGGCGCTGGGCAACATCCAAAAAGCGGTCGATTTCGTCGGGGCTCAGGATGCCCTCGGCGAGCATCCGGAACTTGCCCACGTACTCGGCGCGACCAAAGGGCCGCGCGCCCAGCGGGTGTGCGTCGGCGACCGCGATCTCGTCGACCACCTTCTCGCCGTTGGTCAGTTCAATCTCGATGCGTCCGCCGAAGGCTTTCTCGCTCAGGTCGAGGGAGTGATAGCGCCGGGTCCACTCTTTGTCTTCGGTCGTCGTGATCTTCTGCCAGAGGGCAACGGTGTCGGGGCGAGCCGCGCGCTCGGGAGTGTAGGAGTCGACGTGGTGCCAGGCTCCGTCTTGCAGGGCGACGGCGACGATGTACGGGATCGAGTGGTCGAGCGTCTCGCGGCTCGCCGTCGGGTCGTACTTCTGCGGATCGTTCGCGCCCGAGCCGATGACGTAGTGCGTGTGGTGGCTCGTGTGCAGCACGATGCGCGCGATGTTGGCGGGGTCGCGCAGCTCGGGGCGCTCGGTTCCGAGGCGACGCGCGAGGTCGATCCAGGCCTGCGCTTGGTACTCGGCAGAGTGCTCTTTCGTGTAGCTGTCGAGGATCCCGGTGAGCGGCTGACCGCTGTCGGGCAGCGGAACCTCGTAGCGAGCATCCGGCCCGCTGAGAAGCCACGCGATGAACCCGTCTTCTCCCTCATATATGGGGCTCGGGCTCGTCTGGCCACGCATCGCTCGGTCGACGGCTTCGACGGCCATCTTGCCGGCGAAGGCGGGGGCGTGCGCTTTCCAGGTCGAGATCTCGCCCTTGCGCGACTGGCGCGTGGCCGTCGTCGTGTGCAGGGCCTGGCCGATGGCCTGGAAGATCGTGGCCTGGTCGAGACCCAGCATCGTGCCGATGCCCGCGGCGGCGCTCGGGCCGAGGTGGGCGACATGGTCGATCTTGTGCTCGTGCAGGCAGATGGCGCGCACGAGGTCGATCTGGATCTCGTAGCCGGTGAGCAGGCCTTTGAGTAGCTGCGCGCCGTCGGCTCCGGTGTGCTGGGCGACGGCGAGGATCGGCGGGATGTTGTCGCCGGGGTGCGAGTAGTCGGCGGCCAGGAAGGTGTCGTGATAGTCGAGCTCGCGCACGGCGACACCGTTGGCCCAGGCGGCCCACTCGGGGCTGACGCGCTGAGTCGGGGTAAGGCCAAAGACGGTCGCGCCGGGCGCGTACGGGTGCGCTTCGGCCTGCCCGCGCGCGCTGATGACGGGGTCACGGTCGAGGCTCGCGACGGCGACGGCGGCGTTGTCGATCACACGGTTGATGACCATGTCGACGCTCTTCTCGTCGAGCGGACGGCCCTGCTCGGCGGCGAGCGCCGCAAGCTTGCCGGCGAGCTGATCGTTCGCGGCGAGCGGCTCACTGCTCTTGTAGGTGCGCACGGTGTGGGTCGTGGTCATGTCTTCTCCTGGGTGCGGTCGTCGCCGCGGCGCGGCAGGTGGGCGTGGATGCTCGTGAGGGCTTCGTGCAAGTGCAGCCGGGTCGCGGCGGCCGCGCGTTCGGGGTCTCCGTCGGCGATAGCGCGGGCGATGGCGGCGTGTTCGGCGGCACTCTGCGCAAGACGCTGATCGTCGGCGCGAGCGAGGCGTCGTACCCGCGCGAGGTGAACGCGCGTGCTCTGTATTGCCGCGCCCAGGTACGGACTGCTACTCAGACTCTCGTCGAGCGCCGCATCAAACTCGGCGACGAGCGCGTAGTAGCCGTGGCG
>JBDKJR010000107.1:0-4628 GCA_039796515.1 Actinomycetota bacterium | reverse complement strand
CCACCCCATCGGGGCCGCTCGCTGGGAGGCGGGCAACGTTCGCGACGTGCTCGACTACTACAGCGGCGCACCCGAGCGCATGATCGGCCAGCAGATTCCTGTGGCGGGCGGCCTCGACGTCACCTTCCATGAACCGCTCGGCGTCGTCGGCGTCATCGTGCCGTGGAACTTTCCGATGCCCATCGCGGCCTGGGGTTTCGCCCCCGCGCTTGCGGCGGGCAACGCGGTGCTGCTCAAGCCCGCCGACTGGACCCCGCTGACCGCCATTCGCCTGGGCGAACTCGCGCTCGAGTCGGGCCTGCCCGAGAACCTGTTCCAGGTTCTGCCGGGTCGTGGTTCGGTGGTGGGCGACCGTTTCGTCACGCACGAGCAGGTGCGCAAGGTCGTCTTCACCGGGTCGACCGAGGTGGGCAAGCACGTCATGGCGGGATGCGCGGCGCAGGTCAAGCCCGTGACGCTCGAGCTCGGCGGCAAGAGCGCGAACATCGTCTTTGCCGACGCCGATCTTGAGGCAGCAGCATCCGGAGCCCCCGGTTCGGTGTTCGACAACGCTGGCCAAGACTGCTGTGCGCGGTCGCGCCTGCTTGTGCAGCGCAGTGTGCTCGACCGTTTTCTCGAGCTGCTCGAGCCGGCCGTTCGCGGGTTTCGCGTGGGCGACCCGAACGATGAGGCGACCGAGATGGGCCCGCTCGTCTCGAAGGGCCACTTCGACAACGTCGCCGCCTTTCTCGATGGCAGTGTGCCCGTGGCTTTCACGGGCAGCGCGCCCGACGGCCCCGGCTACTGGATGGCCCCGACCGTGTTGTTGCCCAACCGCAGCGACCGCGTGGCGACCGAAGAGATCTTCGGCCCCGTCGTTTCGGTGCTGCCGTTCGACGACGAAGCCGACGCGATCGCGCTCGCGAACGACTCGATCTTCGGGCTCTCGGGGTCGATCTGGACGCGCGACCTCGGCCGCGGCATCCGCGTCGCCCGCGGGGTCGAGAGCGGCGCCTTGAGCGTCAACTCGCACTCGTCGGTGCGGTACGCCACTCCCTTCGGCGGGTTCAAGCAGAGCGGACTCGGGCGTGAGCTGGGGCCGGATGCGGCGCTCGCCTTCACCGAGACCAAAAACGTTTTCTTCTCGCACAGCTAAGGAGCACACGACCATGACCATTACCCCCATTGACCTCACTCAGCGGCTCAAGGGCAAAGTTGCCGTCATCACGGGCGGCGCGAGCGGAATCGGTCTCGCGACCGCGCGTCGCTTCGCGGCCGAGGGCGCGATCGTCGTCATCGGTGACATGAACCCCGAGTCGGGCGAGGCTGCGGCGGCCGAGGTCGGCGGACTCTTCGTGAAGGTCAACGTGACCGACGAGGCCGAGGTCAACAACCTCTTCGACACGGCGCAGGCTACCTACGGCTCGCTTGACATCGCGTTCAACAATGCGGGTATCTCGCCGCCCGACGACGATTCGATCGAGACCACCGAGCTTCCGGCCTGGGACAAGGTGCAAGAGGTCAACCTCAAGAGCGTCTACCTGTGCTCGCGCGCGGCCTTGCGCCACATGGTCGCCCAGCAGTCGGGTTCGATCATCAACACCGCGAGCTTCGTCGCCGTCATGGGCAGCGCGACGAGTCAGATCTCGTACACCGCGAGCAAGGGTGGCGTGCTCGCGATGACGCGCGAGCTCGGCGTGCAGTTTGCGCGGCAGGGCATCCGCGTCAACGCCCTCTGCCCCGGCCCGGTCAACACGCCGCTGCTGCAAGAGCTCTTCGCGAAAGACCCCGAGCGGGCCCAGCGTCGGCTCGTGCACATTCCGAAGGGTCGATTCGCCGAGGCCGAAGAGCTCGCGGCCGCCGTTGCCTTCCTCGCGAGCGACGACTCGTCGTTCATCACGGCCTCGACCTTCCTCGTCGATGGTGGCATTAGCGGCGCCTACGTGACGCCGCTGTAAGGTCGCGACCATGGTGAGCGGGGGCGGCGAGGCGACGGATAGCGTCACCGAGCCCGCGAGCCTCGGAACGGGCGAATCACTCGAGCCGCTCGAGTCGCTCGCGCACGAAGCTCTCTCGCGTCCCGTGCGGGGCGGCAATGCGTTCGAAGAGACGCTCGCCCGTTTGCTGCAGCTGATTCGGCTGGGCATCGTGGGCCCCGGTGAAGCCTTGGCGCCCGAGCGCGAGCTCGCGGCGCGGTTCGAAGTCAGTCGCGACACCGTGCGCGAGGCCATTCGCTCGTTGTCGGATGCGGGGTATCTCGAATCACGTCGCGGCCGGTATGGCGGCACCTTCGTGTGTGATCCTCTGCCCCTCGGGGGCGGTGAGCCCGATGTGGCGACGACTCTCGCCGATCTCGACGACATCTTGACGCTGCGGTCAGTACTCGAAGTAGGTGCCGCCCGCGCGGCAGCCGCCCGAACCCTCACAGCCGCAGAGCGCGAGTCACTGCACCTGCGACTGCAAGAACTGGCCGCCGCCGACCCCGCCGACTATCGGCGACTCGACTCGCGATTGCACCTCACGATTGCCGAGCTCTCGGGCAGCCCGAGCCTCGTCTCGCTCGTCGCCGAGAATCGCATGATCGTCAATGGGCTGCTCGACCGCATTCCCTTGCTCGCGCCCAACATCGCGCACTCTGATCAGCAGCACGAACAGATCGTGTGGGCGGTGCTCATTGGCGATGCCGACCGCGCAGCGCTCGCCATGGCCGAACACCTCGAGGGTTCGCAGTCGTTGCTGCGCGGGTTCTTGGGCTAAAAGCTCCGGGCCATCAGCCAGGGCTCCGTTATGCCCCCGCGGTCAGGGGTGCCGGCTGGGCCACCGTGCGGCGCGCAAACTCGAGCGTCTCGCGCAGCCAGACTCGGCGCTCGTCATCGTCGGTGCCGCACGCGCGCGTCGTCACTTCGGCCACGATCGACCCCGAGAAGCCCCGCCGCGCGAGCAGGCCGAGCACCTCGGCCACCGGCTGCACTCCGCGCCCCGGAATGAGGTGTTCGTCGAGCACGCGGTCGTTCGGTTCGATCGATGAGCCGTCACACAGGTGCACGTGCCGCAAGCGATCGCCCCACTGCTGGGCCAGGTCGAGGGCACTCATGCCCGCGAGCGCCGCGTGCGAAAAGTCGAGCGTCAGAGCGTTGACGTCGAGCGAACCCGGGTTCCAATCGGGCGCATAGGCATTGCGATCGTGCCCGTTGACCGTGACCGGAAACATGTTTTCGACCGCGACCATGACCCCGTAGCGGTCACTCACCTCGGCGACCGAGCTCGTGAACTGGCGAGCCGACCGGGCCTGCCAGCGAAACGGTGGGTGCACGACAACCGTGTGTGCTCCGACCTGCCGCGCGAGCGCCGCCGACCGGTCGAGCTTGCGATGCGGGTCGGCGCCAAAAACGAAGGCGGTCAGAACGAGCACGGGGGCGTGGATGCTGAGCACGGGCATCCCGTATCGCTCACTGAGCGCGCTAATCACGCGGGGGTCGCGCGTGTCGGGGTCGCTCGTCACCATGATCTCGACGCCGTCGTATCCGACCTCGGCGGCGAGGCGAAAGGCGTCATGCAGGCGACGCGGCAGAACGCTCGTGGTACCCATTCCGATGCTGATCACGGCGCCACTTTAAGACGCTCAAGCGGCTCGGCCCGCAAGCCGGAGGTGAACGCCGTGTGACGCTTCGTCGAACCGCCCGCGTCACCCGCCCCGCGACTCGGCAACCGCTCGGTAACGCTCGGTAGACTGGGGGCATCCGGCGACCGCGCCGAGACGCCCTACCCCCTTGCCGAACCACCGACACCGAGGGAGGACGCATGCTCATCGTCCTGATGGTGTTCGCGGTGGCCGCTCTCACGCTCGTGCCGGTGGCGCGACCGCTCGGCACGAGAGTGTTTTGGGTCGCGGCGGTGGTTCCTCTCGGGGCCTTCATCCACACGCTCGTGCACGCGCACGCGGTTCTCTCGCAGAACCCCGCCCTCGTTCCGGTCGAGCGATTCACGTGGATCGAGCAGTTGCAGCTGACGCTCGACGTGCGCATGGACACCCTGTCGTGGGTTCTCGCCCTCATCGTGACGGGTGTCGGCAGCCTCGTGCTGCTTTATTGCGGTGCGTACTTTCGGCGCGACGAGCCGGGTCTGGGGCGATTCGCCGCGGTGTTGCTCGCGTTTGCGGGGGCGATGTACGGGCTTGTGCTCGCCGACGACGTCTATCTGTTGTTTGTGTTGTGGGAGGCCACGAGCGTCTTCTCGTACCTCCTGATCGGGCACTACACGCACCGCAAGGCGAGTCGCGGTGCCGCGCTCCAAGCCCTGCTCACGACGACGCTCGGCGGGCTCGTCATGCTCGTCGGCCTGGTCTTGCTCGCCGTTCAGGCGGGCACCTCGAACCTCACCGCGATCATCGCTGACCTCCCCTCGGGCGCCCTCACGACCACGGCGATCATGCTCGTGCTCGTCGGCGCCCTCTCGAAGTCAGCGATCGTGCCCCTGCACTTCTGGCTCCCGGGCGCGATGGCCGCGCCCACGCCCGTGAGCGCCTACCTTCACGCTGCGGCCATGGTGAAGGCCGGCATCTACCTGATCTTGCGACTCGCCCCGGCGGGCGTCGACGTTGCGGGGTGGCGCGAGGTGCTCATCGTGCTCGGCGTCGTCACGATGTTGCT
>JBDKJR010000106.1:0-4460 GCA_039796515.1 Actinomycetota bacterium | reverse complement strand
GGTCGCGGCGGAGCAAGTGTCGGTGACGCCCGCCGCCGCGGTCTCGGTGTCGGTCGATGGCGAGCTGCTCGTCGTTCAGTTCGAGCAACGGCTGCGCTTTGGCACCGACTACGTGGTCGAGGTGCGCGATGTCTCGGCCCCGAGCCGCGACGCGACGGCGACGTTCACCTATCGCTTCACGACTGCCCAGGGCGGCGTGCTGTACCTCGACCGCGGCGATGACGTCGATGAGGTGCTGCGCGCTCCGCTCGACGGTGAGGGCCGTGGAGAGGTCGTGGTGGCTGCGCCGGGCATCCAGCACATCGCTCCCGTTGAGAATGTTGTGGTCGTCGCGCGTGACGCTGATGACGGCACGAGCGTGCTCGAGTCGGTGGGCGCTGACGGGGGAGTGCAGTCGATCACCCTGCCCGACGGAGTGCGGGTTGACGACCTCGTCGTGCCCCCGAGCGGCACCGTGCTGGGCATGGTGTTGACGACGGTTGACCCCGCGTCGAGCGAGGCGCCGCTCGAGAGCGCTCTCGCGGTCGTTGATCTCGCGGGTCAGGGAATTGTCTCGATCCTGCCGGGGCTCGATGGTGAGCCCATCGTCACGCAAGCCGCGGCGTTTCTTCCCGACGCCGCGACGCTCATCGTGCACGCCTTCGACCAGTCGCTATTGCGGGTCGAGCTCACGGAGCCCCCGCTCGCGCTCCCCGTCGGGCAGATTCCCGAAATGTATGCCCTGTCGACCGATGGCACGCGCATCACGGGGTCAGACGCATTCGGCGGTGTCGTCGTCGATCTCGCGACCGGCGACGAGTCGCGGCTCGACCCCTCGCTCGTCGATGGAGAGCTCGCGTTCGGCGGTTACGCCATTCTCACGAGCACCGAGCTGCGCGTGCAGAAGGTCGCCGTCGCCGATGTTGAGACGGGGGCCGTGCGGGTCATGCTCGTGGCCGACGACGGTTCGGGTGTCGCGCGCGTGCTGTTTCGCACGGTCGATGACCGCGGCAGCATTGGCGACTTCGCGATCTCACCGAATGACCAGTTTGTCGCCGTCGAGGTGACGCCGTCGGTTGAGGATGCTGAGCCCGACGGCCGCCCCGTGAATGGCCGCGCCACCTCGGTCACGACGATCATCATCGACATCGAGTCGGGAGCCGTCGTGCGCACGCTCGAGGGGTTCTCGCCGATCTGGTGACGAGTGCGGGGGATTACAGTCCGCGCTTGGTTCGCTGGCTGACGCGCAGCCCCGCGGCGGTAAGGCGGGCAACGAGTTCTTTGCCGGTGACGGGCACGGCACCCTGGGCGATCAGCATCTCGCGGCGCTCTTCGGGGTAGTCGTAGTGGTCGTGATCGAAGCCCCGATCGGGAATCCCGGCGGCCAGCGCGAAGGCGTGCAGCTCGTCGAGCGACGAGTCGCTCACGAGGTGCCCCCACAGCCGGCCGTGGGCGGGCCAGATGGGTTCGTCGATCAACACAGCCATGGTCGAGATTGTAGGCTGAGGGTCTCGGGGGTGCGCCATTCGGGCGCGTTTGACCGAGCATCCTGCGGTCGGCTATTCTTGACCGTTGGTGCGCGCTGGGCTGAGCCCGCGCCGACACCCTCACGCATTTCTCGACGCACCAGAATTCGAGTGCGGCACAGAGAACTGATTAACAGAGCAAAGGTGAAACGTGGTCTACGCAGTTGTGCGCGCCGGTGGGCGGCAAGAGAAGGTTGAGGTCGGCACGGTTGTCGTTCTCGACCGCATCAAGGCGAGCGAGGATGGCACCATCCAGCTGACCCCGGTTTTGCTTGTCGACGGTGACACCATCACGACCGACGCCAAGAAGCTCTCGAAGGTCACGGTCACGGCCGAGGTGCTGGGCGACCTGCGCGGCCCCAAGATCGTCATCCAGAAGTTCAAGAACAAGACCGGCTACAAGAAGCGCCAGGGTTTCCGCGCTGACTTGACCCGCGTCAAGATCACCGGCATCAAGTAAGAAGGGGGCTACGAAGACATGGCACACAAAAAGGGCGCATCGTCCACCCGTAACGGCCGCGACTCCAACCCCCAGTACCTGGGTGTCAAGCGCTTCGGCGGCCAGGTCGTGAAGGCCGGCGAGATTCTCGTTCGTCAGCGCGGCACCCACTTCCACCCCGGAGCCAATGTTGGCCGCGGTGGCGACGACACGCTGTTCGCTCTCGAGGCGGGCGCCGTGCAGTTTGGCCAGAAGGGCGGCCGCAAGGTCGTCAACGTCGTGAGCGCGTAACGCACGACACACGAGTTTCACGCGAGGGGGCGGGCTTCGGCCCGCCCCTTCGTCGTTCAGCAGCACAGCACCACCACAGCAAGACAGCAGTCACGGGCACACCAGCGCCGCGGCAGAACAGTGTGAGGAGGCACCATCATGGCGACATTTGTTGACCGTGTGACCCTTCACCTGCGCGCGGGAAACGGCGGCCACGGCTGCGTCTCGGTGCGTCGGGAGAAGTTCAAGCCCCTCGCGGGCCCCGACGGCGGCAACGGGGGTGATGGCGGCGACATCGTGCTCGTCGCGGCGTCTCACGAGACCACTCTGTTGCCCTATCACCGTCGCCCGCACCGCTCGAGCGACAACGGCGGCCCGGGAATGGGCGACAACCGATCGGGCTTCACGGGCGCCGATCTCGAGCTTCCCGTGCCGATCGGAACCGTCGTTCGGGATGCCGATGGCACCGAGCTCGCTGACCTCACCGAGCCGGGCATGCGCATCGTCGTGGCCCCGGGCGGGCAAGGCGGCCTCGGCAACGCGGCACTCGCGACGACGAAGCGCAAGGCCCCCGGTTTTGCTCTTCTCGGCACCGAGGGCTGGGAGGGCGACATTGTCCTCGAGCTCAAGACGGTCGCCGATGTTGCTCTCGTGGGCTACCCGAGTGCCGGCAAGTCGAGCCTCATCGCTGCTATCTCGGCCGCCAAGCCGAAGATCGCCGACTATCCGTTCACGACGCTGCACCCCAACCTCGGCGTCGTCGAGTCGGGGGAGTCGCGCTTCACGGTCGCCGATGTTCCTGGTCTCATCGAGGGTGCGAGCGAGGGCAAGGGCCTCGGGCTCGAATTCTTGCGGCACGTCGAGCGCTGCAGCGCCCTCTTGCACGTGCTCGACTGTGCGACGCTCGAGCCGGGCCGCGACCCCATCAGTGATCTCGACATCATTCTCACCGAGCTTGCCGCGTATCCGGTTCCCGAGGGTCAAGTGCCCTTGCTCGAGCGTCCCCAGCTGGTGGCGCTCAACAAGGTCGATGTGCCCGAGGGGCGCGACCTCGCCGCTCTCGTGCGCCCCGACCTCGAAGCACGGGGATACCGCGTGTTCGACATCAGTGCTGTCAGCCGTGAGGGACTTCGTGCCTTGACCTTTGCGCTCGCCGAGCTCGTCGACGCCGACCGTGCGGCCAAGGCGGCCACGGCAGAGGTACGTGAGCGCATCGTGTTGCGCCCGCGCGCCGTCAACACCGAAGAGTTCCGCATCGTCGTCGAAGGCGGCTCTGACGGCAACCTCTATCGCATCCTCGGCGCCAAACCCGAGCGTTGGGTGCAGCAGACCGACTTCCGCAACGACGAAGCCGTGGGCTACCTCGCCGACCGACTCGCCAAGATCGGCATCGAAGACCAGCTCTTCGCCGCCGGTGCCGTTGCCGGCGCGACGGTCGTGATCGGGCCCGGCGATGGCGTCGTGTTCGACTGGGAGCCCACGCTCACGAGCGCTGCCGAGCTCATGACCGCTCCGCGCGGAACCGACCCGCGACTCGACGCTCTCAACCGCCCGTCGACGAGTCAGCGTCGCCAGAGCTACTACGAGCGTATGGACGCCAAGGCGGCCGCGCGCGCCGAGCTCGAGGCCGAGCGCATCGCCGAGCGAGACGCGAGCAGATACAACGAAGAGGAGGGCGATGACTGAGGTCGAAGCCGCCACGGGTCACCACTCAGACTTGCGCGAGGCCGTTCTGGCCGCGCGACGCATCGTGGTCAAGGTGGGGTCGTCGTCGATCAGCGGCGCCAATGCCGGGCAAATTGCTCCCCTCGTGGATGCCCTCGCCGAGGCGCACGCGCGCGGCGTGCAGGTCGTACTCGTGTCGTCGGGTGCGATCGCCACGGGCATCCCGTACCTCAAGCTTGATGCCCGCCCCACTGATCTGGCTACCCAGCAGGCGGCCGCGGCCGTGGGACAAAACGTGCTCATCCATCGCTACCAAGAGAGCCTCGACCGCTACGGAATCGTGGCCGGGCAGGTTCTTCTCACGGCAGGCGACCTGGAAAATGCGACTCCGCGCAGCAACGCGCAGCGGGCCATGGAGCGCTTGTTGGGCCTGCGCATCCTCATCATCGTCAACGAAAACGACACGGTCGCGACGCAAGAGATTCGATTCGGCGACAACGATCGCCTCGCGGCGCTCGTGAGTGAGCTCGTGAATGCCGACGTGCTCGTGCTCTTGAGCGATGTCGATGCGCTCTACACGC
>JBDKJR010000105.1:0-2594 GCA_039796515.1 Actinomycetota bacterium | reverse complement strand
AAGAGGTCAGTGAGCCTCGCCGATGGGGCCCCTTCCTAGCAATTGGCACGGGCGTACTGGTAGCGGGCGCAGCGATTGGATGGGCATCCGCCACAGTACTCACCCCGCCGCAAGACGTGCTTGCCTCGACCGCATTCACGACCGCGGAGGTCGTCACGGGTGAAGTCGGGTCGAGCATCATGCTCAACACCGTCGCGGAGTGGACGCCGACGCCGGTGGGCTCGAACCTGGCAGGCGGCACCGTGACGACCGTCGACATCGACGCGGGCGCCGAGGTCACGCCTGGCACGAAGCTCTACTCGGTGAATCTGCGCCCGGTGGTGGTTGCCCAGGGCGCGATTCCCGCGTTTCGCGCGCTGTCGAGCGGCGCCTCCGGTCAAGACGTCGCACAGCTCCAAGGCATGCTGACCACGCTCGGCCACTACAGCGGCGACATCGACGGGCAGTTCCGATGGTCGACGACCGCGGCCGTGCGGTCTTGGCAGAAGGCGCTGGGCCTGCCACAAGACGGCGTCGTTCAGGCGGGCGACATCATTTACGTTCCGACCCTGCCCACCCGTGTCGCCCTTGACACCAAACTCGTCGCTCGTGGCACATCGCTCAGCGGCGGCGAGCCGGTCGTGCAAGGCCTCGGCGCATCGCCTGTCTTCTTCGTGCCCGTCACCGACGCACAAGCCGCGCTCATGCCGACGGGCACTCGCGTTGAGATCACCAGCCCCGAGGGTTCGGCCTGGGAAGGCTTCGTCATCGATCGGGTCACCGACGAAAACGACGGAATCCGCGTGCTGCTGTCGGGCGCCGAAGAAGCCGCGGTTTGCGCCGACGACTGTGCGCAAGTACCAGTGACGGGCCAGTCATTCCTGTCCTCGCGCATCGTGATCGTCGAAAGCGTTACGGGCCTCACGGTGCCGAGCGCTGCGCTGCTGTCGAAGGCCGACGGCTCGATCGTCGTTATCGACAGCGAGGGCATCGAGTACCCGGTGACCGTCGTCACAAGCGCCCGCGGACTCTCGATCATCGAGGGCGTCCAGGCCGGCACCCGCGTGCGCGTTCCGGCCACCGAGGGCTGAGCGTGATCGAGGCGCGCGGCATCACGTTCGGCTACGACCGTGATGCGCCCATTCTCACCGACTGGTCGGCACAGTTCGACGCCGGTGAAGTGGTCGCCGTCACGGGCCCCTCTGGCCGCGGCAAGTCAACGCTGCTCTACTTGCTGGGCCTCATGCTGAAGCCGGGCGACGGCGAGGTGCTCATCGAGGGCGACAGTGTCGCTGGCCTGAGTGACGCGAGGCGGGCGCACCTGCGCGCCTCTCTGTTCGGGTTCGTGTTTCAGGATGCCGCGCTCGACCCCACGCGCACCGTCATCGACAACGTGGTCGAGACCGCCCTTTATCGGGGCGAGCCGCGCGCCGACGCCCAAGCTCGCGCCCGCGAGCTCATGGCGCAGTTCGGGGTGGAGCTGCGCGCGAGCGCGAAACCCGGGCAGGTCTCGGGTGGTCAAGCGCAACGCATCGCGCTGTGCCGGGCGCTGCTGAACGACCCGCGCATCCTGCTCGCCGACGAACCCACGGGCAACCTTGACCCGGCCTCGGCCGACATCGTGGTCGACGCCTTCCACGCCCAAGCGCATTCGGGTGCCACGGTCATTGTCGTCACCCACGACCCCGCGCTCGTCGCCCGCTGCGACCGGAGGATCGAACTGTGACCGGCCGACTGCGCACGCCACGGTGGATGGCCGTGGTTCGCGAAGCCCTCGCCACTTCGTGGGCGCAACCCGTCGCCTCGGTGGTCACCATCGTCATGGTCGCGGGCATGTGCGCGACCGTGCTGCTGACCACGGGCCGCACCGTCGGTGCCGAGCAAGCAGTGATCAGCTCGATCGACTCCGCTGGCACGCGCTCGATCATCGTGCGCGCCGAACCCGCCTCGGGTCTCGACGCCACGGTTCTCGACCGGCTTGCGAGCCTCGACGGCATCGAATGGGCGGGAGCATTCGGCGCCGCAAGCGACGTGCAAAACGCCGCGTTCGACGACGCAACCCGCGTGCCCGTGCGCACCGTGTGGGCGGCTGACCTCACCGCGCTCGGCATACCGGCGACCTCGGCGATCGAGAATCGGTCGGCTTGGGCATCCGCCGCCGCTCTCGACGCGCTCGGCATGCCCGACGCGGTCGGCGGTGTCACGGCGGTCAGCGGGGGCGAGTACGCCATCATGGGGCGCTTCGACGTGCCCGACTACCTGCAATTTCTCGAACCGCTGGTGATGATCCCGCAAACCCCAGAGACGCCGGGGGCGGTGAGTGTGCTCGTCGTCATCGCCGAGCGCCCCGACCTCGTCGCCCCGGTTTCGCGCGCCGTGCAGTCCGTGCTCGCTGTCGACGACATCACGACCGTCACGATCTCGACGAGCGAGAGCCTCGCGACCCTGCGCGGACTCATCGAGGGGCAGCTCGGCAGCTTCGGCCGCAATCTCGTCATCATCATCTTCGCGCTCACCGCCGTGCTCGTCGCGGCGATCCTCTACGGTCTCGTGATGCTACGTCGCAAAGATTTCGGACGCCGCCGCGCTCTCGGCGCATCCCAGGGCCTCATCGT
>JBDKJR010000104.1:0-6173 GCA_039796515.1 Actinomycetota bacterium | reverse complement strand
TCGCGCGCGTGCTGCACGCGGGCGGTGATGCCACCGGGCGCGTGATCGAGACGGCCCTCGCTGCCGCGGTGCGTGAGGGGCGCATCCGTGCCCGCGAGTTCGCGCGCGCCACCTCGCTCATCGTGCGCGATGGCGCGATTGCCGGTGCCCTCGTCGAGGGGCCCACGGGCGTCGAAACGGTTGAGGCCGATGCCGTGGTGCTCGCGACGGGCGGCAACGGGCGGCTCTTCCGCCACACGACAAACCCCTCGGTCTCGACGGGTGACGGCGTGATTCTGGCCTACGCGGCGGGCGCGGCCATCGCCGACCTCGAATTCGTGCAATTTCACCCGACCGTGCTCTCGGGCGGCGGGCTCGTCTCGGAGGCCGTGCGGGGAGAAGGGGCGACCTTGCTCGACACCGAGGGTCGCCGCTTCATGCTCGACGTCGACCCTAGAGCCGAACTCGCGCCGCGCGACATCGTGGCTCGAGCCATTGCCCGTCAGATGCGGGCTCAGGATGGTCAGCCAGTGCTGCTCGACGCCACGATGCTCGGCGCCGAGGTGCTCGCCGCGCGCTTCCCGACGATCGACGCACTCGTGCGCGCGACCGGGGTGGACTGGGCTCGCGAACCCGTTCCCGTGACCCCCGCGGCGCACTATGCCATGGGGGGCGCGCTCACCGACATGGATGGCCGCACCACGGTCCCGGGCCTGTTCGCTGTGGGCGAAACCGGGTCGACGGGCGTGCATGGGGCCAACCGCCTTGCGTCCAACTCGCTGCTCGAAGCCCTCGTTGTGGGATGGCGCGCGGGCGACACGGTCGGCGCCGCGGGCTCGGTACCCGCGCTGCCGGTGCCGGCACTCGCGAGCGAGTCCCCCCGCGCGACCGCGCAGGCCGCGCTCACCGACGAGGTGCTCGCCACCCCCGTGCCGGTTGAGCGCGCGATCGCGGGCGACGCCCTCGAAAACGGGGTCATCGCGTATACCGCGGAGCGCATCCGTGATCGCGCTTGGCAGGCGCTCGGCCTCGAGCGCACGGGCGACGAAATGACCGAGTTTGCTCGCGAGCTCGCCGAGGCGCGGCCCGCCGACGACGAAGCGCGCTCGTTGCTGCCGCTCGCGCGCCTGACGGCCACGGCCGCCCTCGCGCGCACCGAATCGCGCGGGGCTCACTGGCGCCATGACTATCCCGACACCGACCCCGCGCAGCGGGTGCGTCGCGTCGTCGTGCGACCCGGTGGTGCCGTGACCGAGTCCCTGAGCGCGGCCGTTATCGAAGAGGTGCCCGCATGACCGACGATCTGCAGGGGCTTACGATCGCGGGTGTCACCGACATCGTCGATCGTGCTCTCGCCGAAGATGCTCCGTGGGGTGACGCCACGAGTGAGGCCGCGATTCCCGCGACGGCCACGGCCACCGCGCGCATCGTGAGCCGAGTGGAAGGCGTCTTTGCCGGCGGGCTGCCCCTCGAGCTCGCGTTCACGCGCGTCGACCCCACCCTCATCGTCGAGCGACACCTCGCCGATGGTGACCCGATGGTACCGGGCACGGTTGTTGCCACGATCACGGGCTCGGCCCGCGGCATCTTGCGCGGCGAGCGGGTTGCGCTCAACCTCTCGCAACGGTTGAGCGGAATCGCGACCCTGACCCGGAGCTACGTCAAGGCGGTCTCGCACACGAATGTGCGAATCGTAGACACGCGCAAGACCACGCCGGGCCTGCGCATGCTCGAGAAAGCCGCCGTGCGCGCGGGAGGCGGGCACAACCATCGCTACTCGCTCAGTGACGCCGTGATGCTCAAGGACAATCACCTCGCCGTGTTGGGGGCGCTCGGGTTCGGCCTCACTGAGGCAATTCGCATCGTGCGCGCGCGCATTCCGCACACCACCCATCTCGAGGTCGAGGTTGATGGGCTCTACCAGCTCGAATCCGTGCTCGCGGCCGAACCCGACACGATCATGCTCGACAACTTCACGCTCGACGACTTGCGCGCCGGGGTGGCCATCATCGCCGGCCGCGCGGTGGTCGAAGCGAGCGGGGGAGTGCGCCTCGACACTGTGCGGGCGATCGCCGAGACGGGGGTCGACGTGATCTCGGTGGGCGCGCTCACCCACAGCGCGCCGGCCCTCGACCTCGGGCTCGACATCGTGATCGATGGCGCGCTCTAGCGAGCATCCGTGACCCTCATCGATCTTGACCAAGCCGCGACCACGGCTGTGCGTCGCGAGGTGCTCGAGGCGATGTGGCCGTGGCTCACGGGCGAGCATGGCAATCCGTCGTCGACGCACTCGCTCGGTCGCCGGGCCGCCGATGCGCTGGCGGATGCTCGCGCGCGCATCGCCCGCATCGCCGGAGTGCGCCCCGCGCAGGTGGTGTTCACGAGCGGTGGCACCGAAAGCGACAACCTCGCCGTCATCGGTCTCGCCCTCGCCGCTATTGCACGCGGGCGTGATCGCCACATTCTGGTGAGCGCGATCGAACACGAGGCCGTGCTCGAATCGGCGGCCTACCTCGAGCGCTGGCATGACGTGCAGGTCACGCGCATCCCGGTCGACGGCGAGGGGCTCGTGGATGTCGAGGCCGCGATCACCGCGCTCCGACCCGGCACGGCGCTCGTGAGCGTGCAGGCCGCCAACAACGAGGTCGGCACGCTGCAACCGATCGCGGCTCTCGCCCACTCCGCGCACGAGGTCGGAGCGCTGCTGCACACCGATGCCGTGCAATACGCCGGGCGCTACCCGCTCAGTGAGCTCTCGATCACCGACGCCGTGACGATCTCGGGCCACAAGCTCGGTGCCCCGAAGGGTGTCGGCGCACTGCTGTTGCCGACGAGCGCGGCGATCGAGCCACTCATTCACGGGGGAGGGCAAGAGCGCGACCGCCGCTCGGGCACCGAGAACGTGGCCGGGGCGGTGGGGCTGGCCCTCGCGCTCGACCTCGCGGAGGCAGAGCGCGAGGCGCATCCCCTCGCCGCGCTCGAGGCGCAGCGCGACGCCTTCATCGCCCGGGTGCTCGCGGCCGTGCCGGGTGCGCGACTCACCGGCCACTCCACGAAGCGACTGCCCTGCCATGCCTCGTTCGTCGTGCCGGGTATCGGGGGCGAGCCCTTGCTTATTGCACTCGATGAGCGCGGCATCCTCGCCTCGAGCGGATCGGCGTGTGCGGCGGGGCGCGACGAACCGTCGCCCGTGTTGCTCGCCACGGGCTACGACGCCGACACCGCCCGCACGGCCGTGCGCTTCAGTTGGGGCACCTCGACGACGGCCGAACAGCTCGAGGTCGCCGTGCGAGAACTCGACGAATCAGCGGCGGCCCTGCGCGGCCTCGGCTGATCCGCACGCGCACGCGCGATACTAAAGCCGTGCCGACTTACCGTGACGAGATCGTCGTGCTGCGCACCCACAAGCTGGGTGAAGCCGACCGCATCGTCACGATGCTGAGCCGCAATCACGGCAAGATCCGCGCGGTTGCGAAGGGCGTGCGGCGCACGGCGAGCAAGTTTGGCGCGCGGCTCGAACCCTTCATGGTTGCCGACGTGCAGCTCTACGCGGGCCGCAGCCTCGACATCGTGCAGCAGGCCGAGAGCCTTGGCTCGTACGGCGCCGAGATTTCGAGCGACTACGGCAGTTACACGGCGGCCAACGTCATGGTCGAGACGGCCGATCGCGTAACGGGTGACGACGGCGGGGGCATCCAGCAGTACTTGCTGTTGGTCGGGGCGTTGCGGTCGCTCGCTCGGGGTGAGCATCCGCCCGGACTCACCCTCGACAGCTATTTGCTGCGGTCGCTTTCGATTGCCGGATGGGCGCCGACCTTCGGCGACTGCGCCGTGACCGGCGCGCCCGGCCCCCACACGGCGTTCGTGGTGCAGTTGGGAGGCATGGTGGCCGACGAGGTTGCCCCTCCCGGCGCGCCGCGCGTCAGCCCCGAGACGCGCGAATTGCTCGCGGCCCTCCTCACGGGCGATTGGGACACCGCGGAAGCCTCGACCGAGCGCGCCCGCGCACAAGCCAACGGCATCGTCGCTGCGTATGCGCAGTTTCACCTCGAGCGAGGCTTGCGGTCGTTGCCGCACGTCGACCGCCACGATGCCCGATTCGACGCTCGTGAAGCCGAACGTGATGCCGAGCGCGATCTCACCCACGCAGCCGCGGCAGCCAGCACCCAGGAGTCAGCGTGAGCCGAGACGTCAAGAACCCCGAGCCCTTGCGGCCCATCGACTGGACCGGCGAACAGCCGCCGGCCGTGCCGCGCGAGATCGTGCCCCCGCACGTCGCGATCGTCATGGACGGCAACGGCCGCTGGGCCAACCGACAGGGCCTCACGCGCGTCGAGGGTCACCGGGCGGGCGAAGCGAGCCTGCTCGACGTCGTTGCGGGCGCGATCCAGATCGGCGTGCAGCACCTCAGCGTCTACGCCTTCAGCACCGAAAACTGGAGCAGAAGCCCTGATGAGGTGCGGTTTCTCATGGGATTCAATCGCGAGGTCTTGCGCCGCCGCCGTGACCAGCTCGATGCCTGGAACGTGCGCATCCGCTGGGCAGGCCGTCGCCCGCGACTGTGGCGCAGCGTCATCAGCGAGCTCGAAGAGGCGCAAGCCCGCACGGCCGGCAACACGGGCCTCACGCTCACGATGTGCGTCAACTACGGTGGCCGCGTCGAGCTCGTGGATGCCGTGCGTGCCCTCGCCGCCGACGTCAAGGCCGGTCGCGTCGACCCCGCCCGCATCACCGAGCGCTCGATCGCGAAGCACCTCTACGAGCCCGACCAACCGGATGTTGACCTCTTCGTGCGCTCGAGCGGTGAGCAGCGCACGAGCAACTTCATGCTGTGGCAGAGCGCCTACGCCGAGATGGTGTTTCTCAACACGCTCTGGCCCGACTTCCGGCGTCGACACCTCTGGGCCGCGATTGAAGACTTTGCGAGCCGCGATCGCCGCTTCGGCGGGGCGGTGGATGCTCCGCGCGCGTAGCTCGGCGGCGCGCGGCCGCACCGCGTGCGATCACTAGACTTCTCGGCATTGCGTAACTCGGCGCCGGGCATCCAGCTCGGCCAGAACAGGAGATCCTCTCGTGGCTGCACCCTCTCGGCTCGACAACGTCATCGCGCTCGCCAAGCGGCGCGGCTTCGTCTTTCAGGCCGGTGAGATCTACGGCGGATCACGGTCGGCGTGGGACTACGGACCCCTCGGCGTCGAGCTGAAAGAGAACATCAAGCGCCAGTGGTGGCGCACGATGGTGACGCGCCGCGACGACGTCGTGGGTCTCGACTCGAGCGTCATTCTGCCCCGCAAGGTCTGGGAGGCCTCGGGCCACGTCGAGGTCTTCAGTGACCCGCTCGTCGAGTGCCTCAGCTGCCACAAGCGGTACCGCGCCGACCACCTCGAAGAGGAATTCGAAGAGAAGAAGGGTCGCGCGCCCGAGAACGGTCTCGCCGACATCGCGTGCGCCAACTGCGGCACGCGCGGCCAGTGGACCGAGCCGAAAGAGTTCTCGGGCCTGCTCAAGACCTTCCTCGGCCCCGTCGAAGAAGAGTCGGGGATGCACTACTTGCGCCCCGAGACCGCCCAGGGCATCTTCGTCAACTTCGCCAACGTGCTCGGCGCGGCCCGCATGAAGCCCCCGTTCGGCATCGGCCAGATCGGCAAGTCGTTCCGCAACGAGATCACGCCCGGAAATTTCATTTTCCGCACGCGTGAGTTCGAGCAGATGGAGATGGAATTCTTCGTCGAGCCCGGCACCGACGAAGAGTGGCACCAGTACTGGATCGACACGCGCATGGCGTGGTACGTCGACCTCGGTATCAACCCCGAGAACCTGCGCCTCTACGAGCACGCGCAAGAGAAGCTCTCGCACTACTCCAAGCGCACCGTCGACATCGAATACCGCTTCGGGTTCTCGGGCTCAGAGTTCGGCGAGCTTGAGGGCATCGCCAACCGCACCGACTTCGACCTCACGACCCACAGCCAGCACTCGGGCGTCGACCTCTCGTACTTCGACCAGAGCAAAGAAGAGCGCTGGGTGCCGTATGTGATCGAGCCCGCAGCCGGTCTGACCCGCTCGCTCATGGCCTTCCTCGTCGACGCGTACTACGAAGACGAAGCACCCAACACCAAGGGTGGCGTCGACAAGCGCACGGTCTTGCGGCTTGACCGTCGTCTCGCGCCCGTCAAGGTCGCCGTGCTGCCGCTCTC
>JBDKJR010000103.1:0-3591 GCA_039796515.1 Actinomycetota bacterium | reverse complement strand
CGCGCGAACCGAGCAGCGTCACGGGATGCTTTCGCCAACGCTCGCGACAAGATGTGCGACACCGCAACCCACGACGCGCTACCGACGACGCCCGTTCCCAAGAGAGCTACCGGACCACCCCACACGACGGTCTGCACGACGAGCGCGGCGATTCCCACCCACGCAAAGGCATGACGGCGTCGGGTTGAGGTGATCGTCAGGAGTGTTCCGACGGCCGCGACGTACCACGTTGCATACCCCAAGCCCCCCTCTTGGTTGGGGTCGAGCTGCGGGGTGATGAGCATCGGCATGGCAATGCACACCGCCACGTTGGTTGCCGCCATCCACGTGGGCATCCGCTCGGGCTGACCGGGCAACAAGCTCATGGTTGTTGCCGTCGCGTAGATGATCATCGCGGCGACGACCGGCAGTGGGTTCGCGGGCGTCTCTATCGTGTAGAGCCCGAGCACGATGTGGTACCCCGAGAAAATCGCCGCCATCGTGACGATGAGCGCGCGAGGCACACCGATTCTCATGCGTCACCTCGATCACTGGTCTCGATGGTGTCGCGGGACTCAACGACGACATCGCTCACGGGAGTGGCCGCTGGACGGTCGACGATCGAGACGGCGGGCCATGACAAGACAATGACTGTGCCGCGGCCCACAGCCGCCCGCACCTCCGCGTGACCACCGGCGTTCGCCGTGCGCTCGACGATGGAACGGCGAACGCCCAAACGCTCATCGGGAACGTTCTGCGGGTCGAAACCTGACCCCGCGTCGCCCACTTCAATCTCGACGGCGCCTCCCTCGACCCCGACCACGGTGAGCCACCGTCGCACGTCGGCCGGGCCAGCGTGCTGTGCACTATTCACCATGGCTTGAACGGCGGCAGAGTAAAGCGCCTCGGCCTGCGCGCCCGGGATGACGCGCGTGTCGAGAGACCGCACGCGCACCGTGAACGGAACCGGCATTTGGTGCGCTGCCGCCACGATGCGATCGGCGAGCTGGCGGAAACGTACGGTCGTTCCGTCGTCGGGCGACACGAGTGCTGCCTCGTTCAAATGACGCATGGCATTCGACGCCATGTGGGCCGCGAGAGCTTTTTCTTCGGCGGTCTCTGCGCGGGCGGCGCTCAAGAGCGTCGTCAGCACACTGTCGTGCACGATCGCGTCAACCTGCACGCGTTCCGCTTCGGTCGCGTGTTGCCGCACGGCGCGCGCATAGCGGTCAAGTGCCGCGCCTTGCGCCTCGTCGACCGAGGTGGCTGCGGCGCGCGTCATGACGACAATGACGAGCACGCCTCCGCCCAGAATGATCGCGTAGACGGCGTCGAAGAGCCCGAGCTCCCATGGGCCTCCTCCGCCCTGCGGCGTGGCACGAATGAGGCCATAGATGAGCGGAACCACGATGAGATACGCGAGTGCGCCCCGGGCTCGAAACCCGATCGCCGCCGTTGCCGTCGCGACGGTGGTCAGCTGGTACAACCAGTGATTGCCCTGCTGGGCAACCGCGGGATCGGCCAGAAAGAACGGCCAGGTGACGAGCGCCACGACATACACAAACGACACCAAGCGGTGGGAGCCGACGACCCAGCGCTTGATGGTCGAACAGAGCAGCGCGACGAGCAATGAGCCATACATCGCGCCGACCATGACGGCCGACCACACGGGCTGCCCGAGGGAGTATTGAGCGAAGAGCAACGGGAGGGCTTGCAGCCCGAAGACAATGCCAAACCATGCCACCGAACGCGACACCACCGTGTCGACTTGGCGTCGACTCAGGGGGCTTCGCCGCGGCTTGCCAGAACTCGCCGAGACGGAGGGCCGATCAGTCTGCGTCATCGCCGTCGGTATCGAGGCCGGGCAAGATGCCGTCTTCGACGGCTCGCCGCAAGAGGTCAACCTTCGTGGGGGCCGGGCGACCAACCTCGACGTATTTTGACCGGATGCGGTCAAGGTATTCCCGCGCCGTCGAATAGCCGATGCCCAGTTGCTGCGCCGCGAGGCGCAAGGGCAACCCGCTGGCGTAGAGGTGCAAGATCTCGCGCTCGCGTCGGCCCAGTTGCGCCTTCGCGAAGTCGCGGTCGGCATCGATCGCGCTGGCCCACTCGAGGTTGTTGAGGACATCGCCCCGCGCAACGGTCTCGGCCGCGGCGATGACCGTGCTCATCGACGATGACTTGGGAATCACGCCCGCCGCGCCTGCCGCGAGGGCTTCGCGCACGCTCACGACACGGTCGGCGATCGAGTGCACGAGCACGGCAGACCCCGTCGCCTGCACCGCCTTGACGTTGTCGGTCACACTCGATCCATCGCCCAGCGAGAGGTCGAGAACGACGACGTCGATCTCTCGGCCCTCGAGCGCGTCGACGAGTTCAGGAACACTGGCCGAGCTCGACACCACGTCGAAGCCCGCATTCGAGAAAGCGGCCTGAAGGCCGAGGCGCACCGACTCGTGGTCGTCGACGATCGCGACGCGCACTTGCTTGTTCACCGCGGCAACCACGAGACCAGAACCGGGCCCTTCACTCTGCACAGACTCGAGCGGCTCGAGATGCGGGCCGCGCGTGACCCATGCTAGTCGCGGCTCTCACGCCGCGCCCGGTCTATCCCCCGATGCTGCCGCCCCCCTTCACGGGGCCTCGGCGCTCGCGCGACTAGTCGCGAACGAGCGTCGCGACGGCCTCCACATGGTGCGTGTGAGGGAAGAGATCGAAGGCCCGGATGCGCGCCAACCGATACCCGGCCTCGGCAGCCAGGGCAACATCCCGTGACAGCGCCACCGGGTCGCACGCGACGTAGACGAGTTGGGCGGGTGCCAAGCGCCCGAGGATCGTCATGACGTCTGAGCCCGCGCCAGAACGAGGCGGGTCGAGCACGACGGTCGCGGCACGCAGGCGGTCACGGTCGGCGGTCGAGGCACCCGCGTCGAGCTCGCGCAGCCAGCGGTCGACTCGAGCGGTCTCGGCCGCGGCCCCGAGCCACTCGGCGAGGTTCTCACTCGCGTGATCGGTTGCGCGCTCATCCGACTCAACACTCGTGATGCGGGTCTCGGGGCCGAAACGGTCGGCGACCGCAGCGGCCAGCAGGCCGACACCGCCATAGAGGTCGAGGTTTTCGGCGCGGGGGTCAAAGAGCGACTCGTCGATCGCATCCTGAACCGCGCGCGAGAGCGCGACAGGGGCAGAACGGTGCACTTGCCAGAACCCCGTGTCGTCGAGCTGAAACTCGCGCTCTCCCACGAGCTCACGAATCACGGTGGGCTTTTGCTCGCCAATCACGAGGCGCGGTTCGCTCGTCGTGGGGGCGATGACGTCGAGGGTGTCGATTCCGGTAAACCGCTCGGCGAAGGGCGTCGCGGCCTGAATGGCGGCGGTCGCGAGAGGGACATCCGTCACGGGAATCACCGAGTGCGAGCGCGAGGCCATGGGGCCCAGTCGGCCTTGCGCGTCAACGTGCAAGCGGATACGCGTTCGCCAGCCGAGTCCGTTGACGGCGGGGTCACCCGGCAAGGGCTCGACCACGACGTCGCTCTCAATGCCCGCCATGCGCTGCAGCGACTCGGCGAGCACCTGGCGCTTGAGTTCTCGCTGGTGGGCGAGCGCGATGTG
>JBDKJR010000102.1:0-5780 GCA_039796515.1 Actinomycetota bacterium | reverse complement strand
GTTCCCTCGTACCTGCTCGGCCCGGTGCCGGTCGTTGCCGACAACGTTGAGGAAGCTCTCGTTGACACCGGCTACTGGACGGCTGAGGAGCTCGGCCTCTAACGAGACTGAGTAACTAGCTCCACCAGTTGCATCTGGCCGGTGGTGGGGAGTCGCACTAGGCTCCCCACCACCGGCTCTTTCCCCCAACGACGTAAGGAAGAGGCAGCACGTGACCCAGAACATCCTTGAGATGCGGTCGATCACGAAGACCTTCCCGGGTGTCAAGGCCCTCTCCGACGTCACCCTCGAGGTGGCGCGCGGCGAGGTGCACGCCATCTGTGGTGAGAATGGCGCAGGCAAGTCGACCCTCATGAAGGTGCTTTCGGGTGTCTACCCCCACGGCTCCTACGAGGGCGACATCGTCTTCGAGAACGAAACGGTCGAGTTCCGCGACATCCGTGACAGCGAGGCCAAAGGCATCGTCATCATTCACCAAGAGCTCGCCCTGAGCCCCTATCTCTCGATCGCCGAGAACATCTTCCTCAACAACGAGGTCAAGGGCCCGCTCGGACTCATCGACTGGAACCGCACGAATCAAGAAGCCAAGAAGCTTCTCGCGCGCGTGGGTCTCGATGAAGACCCCGTGACGCGCATTCTCGACATTGGCGTGGGCAAGCAGCAGCTCGTCGAGATCGCCAAGGCGCTCTCGAAAGAAGTGAAGCTGCTCATTCTCGACGAGCCGACGGCTGCGTTGAATGACAGCGACAGCGACCACTTGCTCGACCTGATCTTGCACCTCAAGGGTCAGGGCATCACGAGCATCATCATCAGCCACAAGCTCAACGAGATTAAGAAGATTGCCGACTCGGTGACCGTCATTCGCGATGGCAAGACCATCGAGACGATGGAGCACAAAGACGTTTCGGAAGACCGCATCATCAAGGGCATGGTCGGCCGCGATCTCGAACACCGCTACCCCGACCACACGCCGCACATCGGTGAAGAGGTTTTGCGGGTCGAGAGCTGGACGGCCCACCACCCGCAAGATCCCTCGCGCGTCATGGTCGACAACGTTGATCTCACGGTGCACGCGGGCGAGATTGTCGGCATCGCCGGGCTCATGGGCGCGGGTCGTACCGAGTTCGCGATGAGCCTCTTCGGCCAAAGCTACGGCAGCCGCATCACCGGCAAGGTCTTCAAGCGTGGCGTCGAGATCAAGACGCGTTCGGTTGACGAAGCGATTCGCAACGGCATCGCCTACGCGACCGAAGACCGCAAGATGTACGGGCTCAACCTCATCGAAGACATCAAGCGCAACATCTCGATGGCTTCGCTGCGCAAGCTCGTGCGGGGTGGTCTCGTGAACGACAACGAAGAGTACAAAGTCGCCAACGAGTACCGCGAAAGCATGAACATCAAGGCTCCGACCGTGCTGACCAAGGCGGGTCAGCTCTCGGGCGGAAACCAGCAGAAGGTTGTGCTGTCGAAGTGGATCTACAGCAACCCCGACGTGCTGATTCTCGACGAGCCCACGCGCGGTATCGATGTTGGTGCGAAGTACGAGATCTACACGATCATCAACCGCCTCGCGAGTGAGGGGAAGGCGATCATCGTCATCTCCTCCGAACTGCCTGAACTGCTGGGCATCTGCGATCGCATCTACGCCCTCTCTGAGGGACGGATCACGGGTCAAATGCCCGTGGCCGAAGCCACCCCCGAAGCCCTCCTCAAGCTCATGACCCTGGAGAAGCAGCGCTAATGTCTGACACCGCAACCAAGGCCCCGGCATCGTCGTCGGGCATCAAGCTCCCCTCGACGCTCTCGCACATCGTGAGCGACCTCGGCAAGAACGGCATCTTCCTCGCGCTCATCGCGGTGGTCGTGTTGTTCTCGATCACGACCAACGGAATTCTTCTGCGGCCGCAGAACATCTCGAACCTGATCGTGCAGAACGGGTACATCCTGATTCTCGCGATCGGTATGGTGCTCGTGATCGTCGCCGGACACATTGACCTGTCAGTCGGCTCGATCGCCGCCTTCATTGGCGCGTTCTCGGGTGTTCTGATCCGGGATGCCGGATTCCCGTGGTGGCTCGCCATCATCGGGGCTCTCATCATCGGCGCGATCGTCGGTGCGTGGCAGGGCTTCTGGATCGCCTACGTTGGCATACCCGCGTTCATCGTGACACTCGCGGGCATGTTGATCTTCCGCGGACTCGCGCTCATCACCCTCGGCAACTCGAACATCGGCTCGTTCCCCGAGGAGTACCGAGCGCTCGGCAACGGCTTCATTTCGTTTGCGGGGCCCGATGCGGCGATCGACTTCTTTACCCTGGCCGTAGGAGCCCTCGCGATTCTCGCGCTCATCGTGCAGCAGGTTCGCACACGCGCGGGTCGCAAGAAGTACGGCCAGTCGGTTGACCCGACCGTGTGGTTCATCGCGAAGATGGCATTTGTCGCTGTCGGTATCGGCGCGTTCACCTACGCGCTCGCCACCTTCAAGGGCATCCCGGTCACGCTCATCGTGCTCGCCGTGCTCGTGATGATCTACGGCATCGTGGCGAACCGCACGGTGTTTGGTCGTCACATCTACGCGATCGGCGGCAACCGTCACGCCGCGGAGCTCTCGGGTGTCAAGACGAAGTCGGTTGACTTCTGGCTCTTCGTCAACATGGGCATCTTGGCGGCTCTCGCCGGTCTCGTCTTCACCGCCCGCCTCAACCTGGCTGGCCCGAAGGCGGGTGACGGCTTCGAGCTCGAGGCCATCTCGGCCGCGTTCATCGGTGGCGCTGCGGTGCAGGGCGGCATCGGAACGATCTCGGGCGCCATCATCGGTGGTCTCATCATCGGTGTGCTCAACAACGGTATGTCGATCATGGGCATCGGTATCGAGTGGCAGCAGGCCGTCAAGGGCCTCGTCTTGCTGCTTGCCGTCGCCTTCGACGTGTACAACAAGCGTCGCGCGGGTGCCAGCACCTCGCGCTAAACGCGGGCTCGTAAGATAGAGGGGGCGGCCAGATGGCCGCCCCCTCTTTCTGTGTCTGGAGCTCTCTGCGTGTCGACGGTTGTTCACCCCGGAGACTCCCTGAGTCGCAATCAGCGCGCCGTCTACGTGATTGTGCTCGGCGCGTTGACGGCCCTGGGTCCGTTCACGGTCGACCTCTATTTGCCGGCGTTTCCGCAAATCGAGGCCGACCTCGGTGTTTCGACGGCGGTGGTTCAGTTCACCCTGACGGCCACGATGTTCGGTTTCGCGTTTGGGCAGCTCATTGTGGGGCCATGGAGCGACTCGGTGGGGCGTCGACTGCCACTCATCCTGGCGACGGCGCTGCACGTTGGCGCGAGCCTCGGCGTTGCTCTCGCGCCCGATATCACCTGGCTCATGGTGTTTCGCGTCATGCAGGGCTTTGGTGCCGCGGCGGGTGGCGTGGTCGCGATGGCCATGGTGCGCGATCTCTTCGGCGGGTACCCGATGGTGCGGATGCTCTCACGCTTGTCGCTCGTCAACGGCCTCGCCCCCATCGCGGCCCCGGTGATCGGCTCGCAACTGTTGCTCGTCATGCCCTGGCGGGGCCTGTTCGTCGTACTCGCGATCTATGGCGTTCTCGTCGTGATCGCCTCGGCACTGTTTATCGTCGAGACCCTGCCGCCGGCGCGCCGCGTCGACAAGGGACACGCCACGATGCGCGAACGCTACCGTTCGCTGTTTTCTGACCACGTCTTCGTGGGCGCGGCGATCATCGGCGGTATGTCGTTCTCCGGACTCTTCGCGTACCTGTCGGCGTCATCATTTCTCTTTCAAGACATCTACGGGCTCGACCCCCAGGGCTACGGACTCTTGTTCGCGATGAACTCGATCGGGGTCGTGGCCGGCGTGCAAATCAGTTCTCGCTTGGCCAAGTACTTTGCGCCGCAGTGGATTCTGAGCGTCTCCACGGTCGTTTTGCTGCTGAGCGCGATCGCGATCATCGTGCTCGACATCGCGGGGGCGGGCTTCTGGGGCACGGTTGTTCCGCTGTGGTTCTTCATCACGGCCTGTGGCTTCGGCTTTCCGATGGTGCAAGCGCTCGGTCTCGCCAACCACGGTAAAGAGGCAGGCACCGCGGCGGCGCTGCTCGGCGCCGTCAATGCGGGGCTCGCCGGGTTGCTCTCGCCCATCGTGGGGCTCTTCGGAATCTCGAACGCCGTGCCGATGGGAACGATGATGGCCATCACCTCGGTGGTGTCGATCGCGACCCTGTGGCTCGTCGTGCGGCCGAGCAGCGTTCCGGCTCTCGCGCGCTAAGGCTTGCGCGGGCGGGGCGCGCTGAGCGAGCATCCGGCCCGCAAAATTGCACTGGCGCACTTGTTGTCCATATGGATAACATGGGCCTCATGAAGATTCTCGTGGTCGGCGCCGGTGGCGTCGGCGATGCCATTGCCAAGATCGCTGCCCGTCGCTCGTTCTTCGAGACGATGATCGTGAGCGACTACGACCTCACGCGCGCCGAGCGCACGATCGCCTGGATCGAGGCCAAGCACGGCGCGCAGGGTGGCCGCTTCGTCGCCGCGCAGATCGACGCCTCGAAGCCCGAGAGTGTGGCATCCGTTGCCCGCGAACACGGCGCGACCCACGTCATGAACGCCGTCGAGCCCAAGTTCGTGCCCACGATCTTCGCGGGTGCTCTCGCGGCGGGCGCCGACTACCTCGACATGGCGATGAGCCTGTCGAAGCCGCACCCCGAACAGCCCTACGCGCTCACGGGCGTCAAGCTCGGAGACGAGCAGTTCGCCGCCGCCGGCGAGTGGGAGGCGGCCGGTCGCCTGGCGCTCGTGGGTATGGGCGTCGAGCCCGGGCTCAGCGACGTGTTCGCGCGCTATGCGGCCGACCACTTGTTCAGCGAGATCGACGAGCTCGGCACGCGCGATGGCGCCAACCTCGTCGTGCGGGATGACGAGGGCAACGAGATCTTCGCCCCCTCGTTCTCGATCTGGACGACCATCGAAGAGTGCCTCAACCCGCCCGTCATTTGGGAGAAAGACAAGGGCTGGTTCACGACGCCGCCGTTTAGCGAGCCCGAGGTCTTCGACTTTCCCGAGGGCATCGGCCCCGTCGAGTGCGTCAACGTTGAGCACGAAGAGGTGCTGCTCATGCCGCGCTGGGTCGACGCCAAGCGCGTGACGTTCAAGTACGGACTCGGCGACGAGTTCATCGGCATTCTCAAGACGCTCCACCAGCTCGGCCTCGACAAGACCGAGCCGCTGCGCGTGCGGTCGGCCAACGGCCCCGTCATGGTGAGCCCGCGTGACGTCGTCGCGGCGGGCCTGCCCGACCCGGCAACGCTGGGCCCGCGGATGACCGGTAAAACCTGCGCGGGCCTCTGGGTCACGGGCGCCGGAGTCGACGGCTCACCCCGCGCGGTGTACCTGTATCACGTGAGCGACAACGAGTGGACGATGGCCGAGTACGAGAGCCAATGCGTCGTGTGGCAGACCGCCCTCAACCCCGTCATCGCTCTCGAGTTGCTCGCCACGGGCGCCTGGAGTGGCGCGGGCGTGCTGGGCCCCGAGGCCTTCGACGCTCAGCCTTTCCTCGACCTCATGGCTCGCCCCGAGAGCGAGGGTGGCTACGGCCAGCCCTGGGGCCTCGAGGAGCGCACGCCCGTCGCTTAGGCTCACGTCATGAACCACAGCGATGTGATCGTGCTCGGTGCTGGGCTGGCCGGGCTCGCCGCCGCGCGTGATCTTGCGGCGGCGGGGGTAGAGGTCCGGGTGCTCGAAGCTCGCGGCCGAGTGGGTGGTCGCGTCGAGCAATCCACC
>JBDKJR010000101.1:0-2634 GCA_039796515.1 Actinomycetota bacterium | reverse complement strand
CGTAATCCCCCTATGGGTCGACTTGCTCGCGGTCGGCATCGGCGCGCTGCAGGGCGCGCTCTTCGCCGCACAGTTTCGCGATCGCCGACTCGACTGGCTCGGCGTCGCGATCATCGGCATCGTCGTCGGGTTCGGCGGTGGTCTCTTGCGCGACCTGCTGCTCGACGTGCCGCTCGCTCCCCTGCAGTCGAACTGGTACGTCGTCGTTGCAACGGGCGCGGCCTTGCTGGGCATGCTGCTCGAGAGGGTGTTTCGGCGGCTCAATCGGTTCATCACGGTGCTCGATGCGCTGACGATCGGCTTGTTCGGAGCCATCGGTACCACCAAGGCCCTCGCGCTCGGCCTGCCCGAAGTGGCCGCCGTCTTCGTCGGCGTGCTCGCCGCTGTGGGCGGGTCAATCTTGCGCGACCTGCTGCTCAATCTGCCCATCGCCCTTATGCACGTGGGTTCGCTCTATGCCATCGCCGCCGCTGCGGGCTCGGGCATCATCGCGGTGCTGCTCGCGTTCAACGTCGACGTGCTGCTCGCGGGCATCGTCGGCGTCGCCCTGACGTTCGGCGTTCGCGTGGCCTCGGTGCTCTTCGGCTGGAGCTTGCCGGAGCAGCGGGCGATCACGCGGTTGCCGAAGCTGCCGAGCCTGCCGAGGCGCAATCGCGCCGAGGCGGATGCTAAGGCCGAGGTCGAGCGCCCGCGCACCGTCACGACCGCCACGGGTGTGATTCACCTGCACCCGACCACCTCGTCGATCCCCGTGGTCGGCTCCGAACCGCGAACGCGTCGCCGCTCGCCCATCCCCGGCGCGAGCCAGCAGCGCGGCTAGGCCTGCTCCCCCGGGCTCATCGACTGCGGCAGAATTCGACCGTGACTCTTCTCATCACTGGCGGAACCGGCACCCTCGGCCGCCCCACGGTCGCGGCGTTGCGCGCAAGCGAGCTCGAGCCGCGCATCCTGAGCCGCCGCCCTGGCGCTGGCCACGTCGTCGCTGACCTGCAGTCAGGCGCGGGCCTCGCCGAGGCGCTCGCGGGCGTCGACACCGTGCTACACCTCGCGACTAATCGGCGATCGGATGTTCGCGCCACCCAGAACCTCCTGCAGGCCGCGCGGACCGAGGGCGTGCAGCACCTCGTGTACCTGTCGATCGTGGGGGTCGACGCCGTGCCCCTGGGGTACTACCGCGCGAAGCTCGCATGCGAGCAGGTCATCGCCGACTCGGGCGTGCCGCACACGATTCTGCGCGCGACCCAGTTTCACGAGTTCGTCGCAGGATTCTTCCGCGCTCAGCGTCGCCTGCCTCGCGTCGTGACGTTCGACGTGCCGTTCCAACCCGTCAGCACCGAGGCCGTGGCCGCGCGCCTCGTCGAGCTCGCGAGCGCGCAACCCTCACACGGCCGGGTCGACGACCTCGGCGGGCCCGAGTCGCTGCCGATGGCCGAACTCGCCCGGCAGTGGCTCGGAGCGCGCGGCGTCACACCCGAGGCCGCGGCGCGCCGGGTCGTCGAGTGGCACGCGCCCGGCACGCTCGTCGGCGCCTACCGCGCGGGCTTGCACACGACAGGTCAGCCCGGGCCGGGCATCCGGTTTGGCGACTGGGCGGCGGGCGTCGAGCGTTAGCCCGCGTTGACGAGGGTGCGGTCGGGGCTCTCGAGTCGAATCGCGCGGTTCACGGCCGACACGACAGCCTTGAGTGAGGCGGTCGAGATGTCGGGGTCGATACCGACACCCCACAGGGTGCGGCCGTTGACCTCGAGCTCGACGTACGACGCCGCGTGGGCATCCCCACCGGCCGACAGCGCGTGCTCGACGTAGTCGAAGAGGCGAATGGCGATGCCCTGCCCCTGCATCATGCTGAGGAATGCCGCGATCGGACCGTTGCCGGTCGCCTCGATCGCGGCGATGTCCTCTCCGTCGCGCAGCGTTGCACTCAACTGCGTCACACCCGTCATGTCGCTCGCGGTGCGCGTCGAGAGCAGCTCGAAGCGGCCCCACTTCGCCTCGGGGTCGGTCGAGGGCAAGTACTCGTCTTGGAAGATCTCCCAGATCTGCTCGCTCGTCACCTCGCCACCCTCGGCGTCGGTCTTGGCCTGCACGACGCCACTGAACTCGATCTGCAGCTTGCCCGGCAGATCGAGCGCGTGGTCGGTCTTGAGCAGGTAGGCGACGCCACCCTTGCCCGATTGCGAGTTGACGCGAATGACGGCCTCGTACGTGCGACCGAGGTCTTTCGGGTCAACGGGCAGGTAGGGCACGCCCCACACGAGCTCGTCAACATGCTTGCCCTCGGCGGCCGCGCGGGCCTCCATCGCCTCGAAGCCCTTCTTGATGGCATCTTGGTGACTGCCACTGAAGGCCGTGTACACGAGGTCGCCCGCCCAGGGGCTGCGCTCGTGCACCTTGAGTTGGTTGGCGTATTCGGCGGTGCGCTTGATTTCGTCGAGGTTGCTGAAATCGAGGTGCGGGTCGATGCCCTGCGTAAAGAGGTTGATGCCGAGAGCGACGAGGTCGACATTGCCGGTGCGCTCGCCGTTGCCGAAGAGGCAACCTTCGATGCGATCAGCGCCGGCCATGTAGCCGAGTTCGGCGGCGGCAACAGCCGTGCCGCGGTCATTGTGCGGGTGCAGGCTCAGGATGACCGAG
>JBDKJR010000100.1:0-2686 GCA_039796515.1 Actinomycetota bacterium | reverse complement strand
AGCTCTGGTACGCCGAAAGTGAGCTCGCGGCGACCGGCACGAGCCCGGTGAGCGGCGGCGTGCTCGCTGCGGGCCTCGCGCTCATGGCGCTCGGCGGTCTCGCTATCGCGACTCGTCGGGTCGTCAGCCGCGCCTAAGCACCACGCCGAAACACCGACGAGCGCCCCCACCGGGGCGCCCGTCGGTGTTTCGTGGAGAAGTGGGGTGGTCTAGACGCCGAGCTTGGCCCTCACGGCGTCATCACTCGGCTCGACGAGGTGCGAGCCGTCGGGGAACACGACCACGGGAATGTTCGTGCGTCCGCTAATGGCCTGCGCCTGAGCGGCGGCCTCGGCGGAAGCCTCGACGTCAACCTTAGTCCAGTGCACCCCCAACTCGTTGAGCAGCGACTCGGTGCGACGGCAATCGCGGCACCAGTCGGCTCCGTACATGGTGATGGTGTCAGGGGCGGGAGCGAGAGAGTCGGTCATGGAATAACTCAACCACGATGGCGCTGATCATGTTCCCGACGGTGACCCCTGTCGAGCATCCGTCGCCGTCTCTAGACTGGCCGCATGAGCGCCGCCTCCTCGCCAAGCACGACGTCTGCCCCCGCCCCCCGCACGCTGCTCGATGTCGAGAGCGAAGCCTTTGCCGTCGCGATTGCCGTCGCCGTCGTGACGCTCATCGTGGGCGGGTTTCTCTTCGCCGGCACCAACCCGCCCATTTGGGGCGGCATCTCGCTCGGCGTCGCGAGCGCTGGCTCGATTCTCATCGCGGGCGTGATCGTGGCCTACGTGGGCTACTGGCGCAGTCGCACTGTGCTGGGCCAGCAGTGGCGCCTCGAACTCAAGCCCTGGAAGTTCATCGTCGACGCCACCTCGGTTGCCCTCGTGCACGCGGTTCTCGCGGTGCTCGCGGCCGTCGCCATGTTCTTGTTGCTGCAGCGCAGCTTTCAGGGCGTGGTGCTGGATGCTCCCTTCACGACGATCGCCATGGCCACCGTCACGGCCCTCGCCGCCTACTGGATCTACCTCTCGGTCTCGTCGATTACGACTCCCAAGCTCTCAAGCCTGCTGGTGCTCTTCATGACGTTCGGCACGATCACGGCCATGGCGACCGCGAGTGATCCGGCTTGGTGGGAATACCACTTCAGCCAACTCGGCACCTTCGGTGACCGCTCGAGCAGCCTCTTCAACCTCACGCTCATCATCGCGGGCTTCTTGGTGGTGACCTTCGCGCTCTACCTACAGCGTGACCTGCAGGTGCTCGTCGATCGCGGCGTGCTCTCGAAGGTGCACGCGCCGCGCACCGTGTCGATCGTGTTCGTCATCATGGGCGTCATGCTCTCGTGCGTGGGAGTGTTTCCGCTCACGGTGAGCATTCTGTTGCACAACCTGTCGGCCTCGGGCATGGCCGTGACCTTCATCGTGTTGCTGTTCGCTTCGCCGTGGTGGCTCAAGGGATTGCCCGGCCGATTCTTTCTCGTGAGCTTCGGGTTCGCCGCGGCCCTGATCATCGGCGCGGTGCTCTTCTACCCCGTGCAGTATTGGAACCTCACGGCTTTCGAACTCGTGGCGTTCGCGATCATCTTCGCGTGGATCGCCATCTTCATTCGCTACATCAACGCCTTGACCGAAGAGGCGGCACCGGCCGCGTCGACTGCCCAGGAGGTAAGCGCATGACCAGCGCACTCGGATCGTTCGCCGACTCGTCGACCACGGCAGCGCACTACGCCGCCAAGCTCGCCGTCGAGACCGACGCGTCCGACGTGTGGGCGGCGCGGCAGGCGGGTGAGGTGTTTCACCTCGTCGACGTGCGCGGGCAGGCCGCGTGGGATCAGGGGCACGCGGTCGGGGCGCTGCATATCCCTCGGCAGCGGGTGGCGGAGCGGGTGGCGGAGCTCGGTGAGGGCATCCCCGTCGTCGTGTATTGCTGGTCGCCGGGCTGCAACGGCGGCGCCAAGGCGGCCCTCGAACTCGCGCGCCTGGGCGTGCCCGTGAAAGAGATGCTCGGCGGCTTCGAATACTGGGCGCGCGAGGGCTATCCGGTCGAGGCCGCGAGCGGCCCGCTCGACTACGAGACCGACAAGCTCACCAACGTCGTCGACTGAGCCGACTGGCGCGAATGATCTGACTGAGCGCGCGCGGCCTAGTTGCCGAGCAGCGCGGCGACGCCCACGGTGAGTAGCGGCGCCACGATGAGCGCGGGCAGCATGTCGGCCACGGCGACGGCGCGCAGGTTGAGCAGGCGCAGGCCCACGCCCAGCAGCAGCACGCCGCCCGTCGCCGTGAGGGCCGCGATGGCCGCGCCCGACATGACCGAGCCAAGCGCGAAGGCGAGCACGGTCAGCAGGCCCTGCCAGATTCCGACGGGAATCGCCGAGAAAGCGACGCCCCACCCAAGCGAGGCCGCGAACGCGATCGAGGCAAAGCCGTCGAGCGTTGATTTGAGCGCGAGCTGGTCGATGCCTTGACCCGTGCCGTCTTGAAAGGCGCCGAGAATCGCGAGCGGGCCGATCGCGAATACGAGCGACGCATCGACAAAGCCGTTGATGAACTTCTCGCGGGCGGTGAGGGTGAGGCGAGCATCCACGAGGCTGTCGGCGAGCGGCGCCGACTCGGCGACGGATGCTGCGCCCCGCCCGCGGTGCATCAACCGGTCTTGCAGCCAACCCCCGAAGCCCTCGAGCCGGCGTTCGATGCCC
>JBDKJR010000099.1:0-5990 GCA_039796515.1 Actinomycetota bacterium | reverse complement strand
GCCCCGCGAGCGCGGGGTGCGATTGCAGCAGGGGCGTCAGCTCGGCGACGGTCGCGGGCGGGCGGGCCACGGCATCCGCGTCGTCAGCTGAACCGTCGGTCGGGTCGTCGGCCATAGCGTCGGGGTCATCTTCGGGTGTTGCGGCATCGATCGCGGGCACGACGACGAACCCTTGCCGGCCCTGCTCGAGCTCTTCGCCAAGTCGTTGCCAGACGCGGTTCCACCACCCGGGCTTATCAGCGAGCGGCACGACGTGACTCACGATCGGAATGCGACCCGCGGGCATCGTCGCGATCGTCGACACATCGAGGTCGCCGAACACGGTCATCGCCACGGTGCGCGGAATCGGCGTCGCCGTGAGCACGAGCACGTGGGGCGGCACCGAGCCTTTGCGCCGCAGCGTCTCGCGCTGCTCGACGCCAAATCGGTGCTGCTCGTCAACGACCACGAGACCGAGGTCAGCAAATTGCACCTGCTCACCCAACAGGGCGTGAGTGCCAATGACGATGCGGGATGCTCCACTCGCGATCGCCAACAGCGCCTTGCGCCGCTCAGGCTGCGACAGTTGCCCGGTCAACAGCACGGGGCGCAGTCGCGCCGCGCGGTCAGGGCCCAGAGTGTGCACGATTGACCGCAGGTGCTGGGCGGCGAGCACCTCGGTCGGAGCGAGCAAGGCGCTCTGCCCGCCACTCTCGGCAACGGTGAGCATCGCGCGCACCGCGACGAGGGTCTTGCCCGAGCCGACTTCGCCCTGAACGAGCCGGTTCATCGGCGCTTTCTCCGCGAGGTCGCGCGTGATCTCATCGCCGACGAGCCGCTGGTCGTCGGTGAGGCTGAAAGGCAGCGCGGCGTCGAAACTCGCCAGCTCGGCGCCGGGCACGCGCGGCGTCGCGGCGCGGTCGCGCAGAGCGGCCCTCTGCTGCAGCAGAGCGGCTTGCAGCACGAAGGCCTCGTGAAAGCGCAGGGTGTCGCGCGCTCGGCGCCACTGGCCGTCGTTCTCGGGGCGGTGAATGAACTGGTACGCCTGACCCAGGTCGAGCAACTCGCGATCGAGGCGCACGTCGGCGGGCACCGGGTCGTCAATCGGCGGAAGGGTGTCGAGCACGACCCCGAGCGCCTTCGCGATCTGCCAACTCGCCACGGTCGACGTCGCCGGGTAGATCGGAATCGGCTGCATCGCCCACTTCTTGGCCTCGGGCCCGGTGTCGCGTTCGTCGCCCGCCTCGAAGAGTTCGTAGTCGGGGTGGGCGAGTTGGCGCGTGCCGCGGTATTCGCCGACCTTGCCCGCGAAGATGCCCCGCACCCCGGGCTTGAGGTCGTTCTTGCGCCACGCCTGGTTGAAGAAGGTGAGCACGAGAATGCCCTTACCGTCCGTGATGCGCACCTCGAGAATCGAGCCCGAGCGTTGACGCATCGTGCGCTCGACGACTTCGATCACTTCGGCGACGATCGTCACCGACTCGTCAACACGCAACTCGCTCAGGGCGGTGAGCTCGCCACGGCGGGCGTAGCGCCGGGGATAGTGGGTGAGCAGGTCACCGACCGTGAGCATCCCGAACGCCTTCTTGAGCGAGTTGGCGCTGCGGTCGCCGACGGCGCTACTGAGCTTGGCGTCGAGCGGGCTGGTCACGTGCTCAACGGTACTCGCGCGGCCTGACCGCGGGCCGCCGCGGCGGGCAGACGGATGCGCGCGCGACTAGCGTGGAGGCTGTGACACGCATCATCGCCGGGTTCGCTGGCTCGCTCACCCTCAAGGTTCCGAGCGCGGGCACCCGACCCACGAGCGATCGCGTGCGCGAGGCCATCTTCAGTGCGCTCGAGGCGCGCGACGCGATCGCCGGGGCGCGCGTGCTCGACCTCTACGCCGGCTCGGGAGCCCTCGCGCTCGAAGCCATCAGCCGCGGCGCGGCCTCGGCCGTGCTCGTCGAGAGGTCGTTCGCGGCCGTTCAGGTTTGCAAGGCCAATGCCGGGCTCGTGCAGGGTCGGGCGGGGCGCGGCGAGCGGCCGAGCATCCAGATCATCGGAAAACCCGCGACCTCGTACCTCTCGTCAGCGCTCGACGAGTTCGACCTCGTCTTCATCGACCCGCCCTATGAGGTGGGCGGCCTCGAGCTCGACCACGTGCTCGAGGGGCTCGTGCCGCGATTGGCGACGGATGCTGTCATCGCGCTCGAGCGCTCGTCACGCACCCCGGCGCCGGCCTGGCCTGCGGGGCTCGAGCTCGCGAAGACCTCGCGCTATGGCGAGACGGTCATCTACTGGCTGGAACCGACGGGCGACTGATCCAGCTCAGCGGTCGTACACGTCGCGACGGTGCCCGAGCGTGACGACGACGATCAGCAGCACTCCGTCGTCGATCGTGTAGATGATCCGGTAGTCGCCGACGCGCACGCGCCAAGCGGGTCGGCCGCGCAGGGGCTTCGCCGCTGGCGGCCGAGGGTCGTCGCCAAGCAGGGCGATCACGCCCCTTATGCGCTCGCGATCGCGGTGATCGATCTTCTTGAGTGCTCGAACGGCGGCAGGCCGCAACTCAATGCGGTAGCTCACGCCCAGCCCAGGTCGGCCTTCGCTTGCGCCCAGGGGATGTTCGGCCCCTCCTCTTCCATCGCCGCATCGAACGCGGCAACGTCGTCGACCTCGTCAAGGGCGTCAAGCATCCGCTCATACTGCTCGGGGCTGATGACGACGGCAGCACGCTGTCCGCGGCGCTCGATGAACACTGCTTCGGTCTGCGAGCGGTCGATGACCTTGGAGAATCGCTTGCGTGCGTCGGCGACGCTGAGGGGGTTCATGCGTCAATTGTACATTTTGAACGATGATGTGTACATAAACATGGCGTGTCCGACCACGCCCCGTGTGGGCTAGGTATCCCGACGAAGCTCGCGTTCGACGTCCTGCGCATCTTCCGATATCTGCTTGGCGAGTTGGCCCATATCTGACCCGGCACGAGAAACCGCGTGGCCTGAGGGAGAAACTGCGGATACTTCGTACACACCCATTGATTGCTCGCGAACTCGATACGTCCAACCCGCAGGTAGACCGTTGAAGAGGTCTCGATCAGTCACGCTCATCCCCCAAGACCCCTAGCCGCCCTGCCCGCTCCACTCGGCGAACGGGTCCCAGCCGCCGCGCTCGTCGAAGACTCGGCCGTCAACGAGCACCGCGGGCCCGTGATGCTCGGCCGCGATGACTCGGCCGATGACGCGGAAACCGCCGGGCAGGGTCTGTCCAGGACGCGCATCCAGCGGCGGCGCCACATCGGGCGGGAAGGTCGCCAGCAACGAGTGGTCTTCTCCCCCGGTGAGCGCGAGCGACGCAGGCGCGGCCGGGTCGAGGCCGTGCGCGAGCGCGACCTCGCGCACCTGCTCGCTCGAGAGGTCGAGCGAGACGCCGCTCGCGCGGGCGATGCGGCGCGCGTCGAGGGCGAGGCCGTCGCTGAGGTCGAGCATGGCCGAGGCTCCGCCGAGGGCGGCGGCCACGCCGTCCGCGATCGGCGGGTGCGGCGTGAGCTGGGCGGCGAGCGGCACGGGATGCTCGGCGCGCAGCCGCACGGCGGCCGCAGCATCCGGAGCCCCCGTCGCATCGACCGCACGCTCGAACAGCAGACCGAGCCCCTCAGCAGCGAGCCCCAGCGGGCCGGAGACCGCGACCCAGTCGCCCGGCCGCGCGCCCGCGCGTGTCACGGGCTCGCGATCCTCGAGGTCGCCGAACGCCGTCACGGCGATCGTGAGCACGCTCGAGACGCTCAGGTCGCCCCCCACGACTCCGCAGCCGGGCGCGAGGGCCTCGCACGCATCGCGCAGCCCCTCGGCCAGGGCCTCGAGCTCGGCGACCGGGGTGTCGGCGGGCGCGGCGAGCGCCACGACCAGGGCCGTGGGCCGCGCGCCCATCGCCGCAACATCGCTGAGGTTCGTCGCCGCGGCCTTGAAGCCGAGGTCGTGCATGGTCGACCACGCCGTGTGAAAGTCGGGGCCGTGAATCATCATGTCGGTCGTGATCACGACGCGACCGTCGGCGGCGGCGAGCACGGCGGCGTCATCGCCGGGGCCCAGCACGGTCGCGTCACTCGAGGGCATCAGCGGGATGATGCGCGCGAGCGCCGCCAGCTCGCCGACCGACCCGAGGGTGTCGACAGGATGCGCGGCGCTCGTCATGCGTCAACGCTAGTCGGCTCCCCCTGCGCCAGCACCCGCACGCCAGTACCCTCGACTCATGACCGACGAAACCACACCTCCCGCCGCAGAGTCGACCGACAGCCCCAGTGACCTCGAGGCGGCAGAGGCTCCGCGCGCAGAAAAGATCGAACGCGCTCGCGCGATCCTCCGTCTCGCCGTCATCGTCACGGCGTCACTCTCGCTGGTCGCGACGGCACTGCTGATCGTGCTCGGTGCGCTTGGTCTAGGCACGGCCGACAACGCCATCACGGGTGATGCGGAATTCGTGACGTGGTTGTTGATCTTCTTGGGGCCGGTGCTTTTCGTCGTTGCCATGAACCTCCTGGTGTGGCGCGCCTTGCTGCGAAACCTCGCCCGGCGTTCACCGGGAGCAGCCGTTGCGATCGTCATTGTGACGGTCATCGTGCTCGCCGTCGCGAGCGTGTTCGTCGTCGCAACCTTGCTGTTGGCGGGCTTCTTCGCGGGCGCCGTCATCGGCGGCTAGGGCCGCACCGGTCGTGGCCGGGCACGGCCACTACTCTCGATCCATGAACGACTCGCCCGAGCCCACCGCGCCCGACCCGTCCGCCTCGCCCTACGGCCCCGCTGACGGAGTCGAAGAGCTCTTCGGCACGACAGCCGAAGCACCCGCCGCGCCTGCCACACCGGCCGCCCCCGCCGCGCCTCCCGCCTGGGTCGACCGCGGCCGCCGCATCCTGACGATCGGCACCTGGATCACCGCCGGTCTCTCGATCGTGCTGACCATCGTCATTTTCCTACTCGGGGTGCTCAACGTCGGCGCCGCCGACCTCGTGCCGGGCGAACTCACCGACAGGCTCGTGTGGGCCACCATCTTTGCCGCCCCCATCTCGTTCACGATCGCGCTCAACCTGTTGGTGTGGCGCGGGATGCTGCGCGGGCTCAGTCGGCGCACGCGCGGCCAGGCCATCGCGATCGTCATCGTGGTCGTTATCGCCCTCGCTTTCGCGAGTGTGCTGCTCGTGACGGGCTTGCTCTTCGCCGGATTCCTCGCGGGCGTCGCATTCAGCGCGGGCAGCGGGTTCGGCGCCTGAGTCGTCGGCGGCGGGCACGCAGCCTGGCCGCTCAAAGCCGACGCCAACCCGCGCCGCGATAGCGTGGTGACGATGTCGACACGCACCGCTCCCTCTCGCGCCCGCTGGGCATCCGCTGCCCTGATGGCGACGGCGGCCCTCGCGCTGAGCGGATGCGCGGGCACGGTGCCGCTCGAGCCCGGCCCCGACGCGAACAACCCCGAGTGCGCGGCGATCTCGGTGCGCGTGCCCGACACCATCAACGACCTCAACCGCCGCTCGACGAACGCGCAAGCGACCGCGGCCTGGGGCGACCCCGCCGCCGTCATCTTCCGGTGCGGGCTGCCCGAGCAAGGCCCGAGCGACTTGCCCTGCTTCGACGTCGACGGCGTCGACTGGTTGCTCGACGAGTCGAACGCGCCGCGCTACGTCTTCACGACCTACGGCCGCACTCCCGTGACCGAGGTCATCGTCGACGTCGACTACATTGCGGGCGCCGACGCGGTGCGCGCCATCAGCGCCGCCGTCTCTGTCGTGGATGCTGACGCGCGGTGCCTCGCCGCAACCGACGTGTTCGGCGGCGGGTCGGCGAGCCCCACGGCCACGCCGACTCCCACGCCGACTCCGTAACCCGGCCTAAGCGCGCGGCCCGTCGAGCCCGACGAGCTTGCCAGCGATGCCGCCCGCTGCCCGCAGTGCGGCACCCCCGCCGAACCCCGCCTGCGGAAACACCACGCGACGGTCGCGCGCCTCGGTGAGGGCATCGAGCAGCACGGTTGCGGCC
>JBDKJR010000098.1:0-5255 GCA_039796515.1 Actinomycetota bacterium | reverse complement strand
GAGACGCCTCGGAGGTGACGTCGTGACGGGTGCTCCCCTCGACCTGCCGCCCGCCGTCGCCGACCGGTATCTCGCATACAAGGCGGCCGGGCGCCTGTAGCGGTGACGCACTGCGGCGATACAGTGCTCTCACTCACCGTTCGCCGCATCGAAGGAGCTGTTCATGGCGAAAGTCACCGCATCCACCCCCACGACCGCGCAGCGGCTCATCGCTGAAGCGTTCGGAACCTTCTTGCTTGTCGGCGGTGTCATTGGCACCGCGTTCTTCTCCTCGGCCAACACCGGCCTCCTCGGTCCGGCGCTTGCGGTCGGCCTCGCCGTCATGGGCGGCGCGTACGCCGTCGGTCACATCTCGGGCGCCCACTTCAACCCCGCCGTCACGATCGGCGCCGCGGTTGCCGGTCGCTTCGCGTGGAAAGAAGTTCCGGGCTACGTCATCGCGCAATTCGTGGGCGGCCTGCTAGCGACGAGCGTGCTCGTGCTCATTGGCTCGTTCGGCCCCGCGGGTGCTCTCGCCGACGCGCAAGCGGGCGGCTTCTTCTCGAACGGCTTCGACGAGGGCTCGCCGGCCGGCTACGGCCTCGTCGCCGTCATCGTCACCGAGCTCGTGCTCACGGCCGTCTTCCTCGTCGTCATTCTCGGCGTGACCGACGGACGCGCACCCGCGGGCTTCGCCCCCCTCGCGATCGGCCTCACCCTCACGGTGCTACACCTCGTGGCAATCCCCGTGACGAACGCCTCGTTCAACCCGGCGCGCTCACTCGCCACCGCCGTCTACGGCGGGCCGGATGCCCTCATGCAGGTTGCCGTCTTCCTCATCGTGCCCGTCGTGGGCGCGGTGCTCGGCGCGCTTCTGCACCGCGGAGTGTTCGCGCAGAAGTAGCAGAAGTTAGTCACCCACGACGACGCGGGCGCCTCGACTAATCGGGTCGAGGTCGCCCGTTTCGCCGTCTCGGAAGGCTCGACCGCCGAGCATCCACTGGTACAGCAAAAAGGCCACGAGCGCGACGGTGCCGATTCCGATACGAATCACGTCGGGCCACTCTTGCCGTGTGACATAGCCCTCGATGATGCCGCTCACGAGCAAGGCAGCCACGAGACCGCCAATGATCGAGAAGAGGGCGCGGCCGTCTTCCGCGAGCGCCTGCAGGCGCGTGCGCGACCCCGGCGAGACCCACGACCAGAAGATCATGAGACCGCCGGCCGCCGCGACGAAGATCGCGTAGATCTCAAGTTGGCCGTGCGGCAAGATGCTCAAGAAGAACACGTCGAGCCGATCGAACTCGGCCATGATGCCCGCGCTGATGCCGAGGCCTTGCGCGTTCTGAAAGACGACGAAGGGCACGTAGACGCCCGTGATGCCAAAGGCCACCGATTGGGCCGCGATCCAGGCGTTATTGCTGAACACCTGCAGGCCGAACACGGCCTCGCTCGACTCGCTGTAGTAGCCGACAAAGTCTTCTTCGGCATAGCGACGCAACTCGTCGTAGGGTCCAATCGCTGCCAGCACGCCGGGCGTCGTGGCCACCCACACGGCATAGAGGCTCGCGATGATCACAAAGAACGCGGCCACCACGAGCGTCAGCAAACGGATGCGGTAGAGCGCCGCCGGAATCTCTCGCGTCACATAGCGCGCCAATTGCGCGAGCGGCTCGGCGGTCGCACCCGTGAACCGCAAGCGTGCGCGCGACAGCAACACGCTGAGTGACGCGGCCTGCGCGACCTGGCCCGCGCTCGTCGTGATGGCCGATAACTGAGATGCGCCCGCCTGATAGTGCTCAATGAGCTCGTCGGCGTCGCGGCCCGCGAAGCGTCGGCGGCGCGACAACGAGCGCAGCCGCTCCCATTCGGCCGCGTGAGCGTTCGAGTATGCGTCGAGATCCATCTGTTTAGATGATGGCATGTCTGGCCCTGAGATCGCCTCGACCCACTACGACGTTGAGCGCGAACTGCTCACGGGTGAGGCCGTCGCGCTCGAGTTGCGCGCGACGAGCGTGGTCTTGCGCATCGCGGGCGGCATGATCGACTACGCCCTCTACGCCGTCGCGACGGGTCTGCTCATTTGGGTGTCGCTCTCGGCCGCGGCATCTATCGGCATTCCCGACGCCCTCTTCGCCGCGATCGTCATCGGCTGCGTCGTGCTCACGCTCGTTCTGCTGCCGGCCGGAATCGAGACGGTCACGCAGGGTAAGTCGCTCGGGCGACTCGCGCTGGGCGACCGGATCGTGCGCGACGATGGCGGCGCCGTGGCTTTTCGGCACGCCTTTATTCGCGCTTTCGTGGGCATCTTCGAGATCGTCATGACGGGGGGTGGTCTCGCCGTGATCGTCGCCATGCTCAATACGCGCGCCAAGCGGCTCGGCGATCTGCTCGCGGGCACCTACAGCCAATACGAACGCGTCGGAACCCTGAACACCCCCGTGTTCGGCGTGCCCGTGGAGCTCGTGGAGTGGGCGGCAACGGCCGACGTGGCTCGACTGCCGGATCCGCTCGCGCGCCGCATCGCGCAGTTCTTGCGGCAGGCCTCCGGCCACACCCCTACCACGCGCGAGAACATCGCCCGCGGCCTCGCGACCGAAGCCGCCCTCTACGTCTCGCCGGTTCCCGGAGGAGACCCCGAGCTGTTTCTTGCCGCCGTCGCCGCCGTTCGGCGCGGCCGCGAGGCGACTGCTCTGCAGCTCGAACGGGCTCGACTCGATGACTTGCGACCGACTCTCACCGCTCTCCCCCACGGTTTCCCCGACCGCGGTTAGAGGCGCCGCTGACCTCGCGGCGCGATCGCGCGGAGCGCTGGGGCACGAGGCCAGGCACGTAGTTGTCTAGAATCCGAGAAGACTTGATCTTCGCCCGAAAGGCCCCCGCTTTCGATGTCTCGACCGACTGGTGCGTCACGCCCGGATGCTGTGAACGCATCGCCCATGCGGCGCGCGCTCGCCCTCATCGCCATCGCCTCGCTCGGCCTCAGCGGCGTGCTCGCGAGTGTGTTCATCGAGGCCCGTCCGGCGTGGGCGTTGCCCTTCTCGTTCGACATCAACCCGCCGTTTGAGGGCACCGTCTTCACGTTTGCCCAAGACGGCTCGATTAGCCACACCCTTCAGGGCGTCGGCAACCCGGGAGACACCGTTCGGCTCACGACGAGCGACACCAACGGTGCCGGAAGCAACACCCTGTGCACGACCGTTGTGCAGCCCGATGAGACCTGGGCGTGCACCTTTTCGTCGGGACCAAGCAGCTACGGCACCATCACCGCCACGGTGATCGCGGGCGCTCAACTGGGGGCTAGCGAGGGCTGGGAGTTTCACACGCTCGCGCCGCCCACCGTGACCTCGGCGAATCAGCCCGGAAATGGCTTCCTCACCAACACCGCGGGGCTCCTGACGGTGAGCGGCGCTGCCTATGACGACAACGGCAACCTGGGCGGCTCTGACGTGACCGTGACTATCGCCGGCGTTGGCGGCTGCCTTACCCCGGTGAACGCCGGCCAGTATTCGTGCGACATTAGCCTCGCCTTTGCGGCCGAGGGCACGTACCCCTACGACGTGACCGTGAGCTCTGGCTTCGGAACCTCCGAACAGCGCACGGGTACCCTCACGATCGACCGCTCCGCGGGCTTCACGTTCATTACGGCACCGACTCCCGGTCAGGTGGTTACCGACCTGACGCCGCAGATTACGGGAACGGGCGAACCGGGTGGCACCGCGTATCCGCTGTTCTTCCCGTCGTTCGCCCCGGCATGTGCACCCACACCCATCAACAACGCCGGCGTGTGGGCCTGCTCGCTCGCGACGCTGACCCCTGGCACCTACACGGTGGGGAGCTACCAGATCGACGGGCTCGGCAACACGGGCCCGAGCCCCGACCCTCAAGTGACGTTCTCGGTGGTCGCGCCTCCCCCACCGCCTCCGGCCCCTCCCGCTCCGCCGATCGACACCACCACGCAGGTTGTCGCGCCCGCGCCGAGCCCGACGCCCACGCCGACTCCCGAGCCGACGACCGAACCAGAGCCCGAGCAAACCGATGAACCCGCCGCGGCTCCGATTGCACCCACCGATGGTCGCGCTCCCGTGGTCGGGGGCGGCGGCGCCACCGACCCGACGGTGTTCGGCACGAGCTTGCGAACGCCGCTCGAGGTCTTCTCGACGCCCGGCGTCGTGATCGCGGGCGTTGTTGCGGGCGCCGCATCGTTCATGCTCTTCGTCGCGATTCCGGCCGAGCTCTTGCACGCGACATTCCGTGAGAACTACCACCGCTTGCCGCGCTGGCGCGGCGCGTGGAGCGAGCGCCTCGCTGCCTGGGGCGAGCGCCTGCAACGGCGCATCGGCCGCACGGCATCGCTCGTCGGCGTCGTCGCCCTCGTTGCTGGCCTCGCGACCCTCGTCGACCCCAACGCAGGATTCACCGTTGCCACGTTCCGTCTGTGGCTTGCGATCGCCATCTCGCTGTTTGTGGTCAACGTTCTCGGCGGGCTCGCTCTGCGCGCCGCCGCCAAGCGGTGGTTTAGCGTCGACATCGTGCAGCGCATTTTGCCCGGTGCCATTCTGCTCACCGCAGCAACCGTGCTGCTCACCCGGCTGTTTGGCGTGGCCCCCGGCCTGCTCTTCGGTCTCGTGCTCGGCACCCAATTGGCGCGCGAGCTCAAGCGTGACGAGTCGGGCCGCCTCGCCGCGTTCATCTCGACGGTGCTGCTCGCCTTCGGTGTCGGGGCATGGATGCTCTACGGCGCATCCATCACCCTCGGCTCGTCCGAGCCCGGGTTCGCCGAGCTGCTCTGGCGCGAGACGCTCGTGGCCATCAGTGTCGAGGCCCTCACGTCGTTGGTGATCGCGCTCATCCCGATCATGTTTATGGACGGCCGTTCCATCTGGCAGTGGTCAAAGCTCGTCTGGGCGGGGCTTACGAGCCTCGCGGTCATCGCGTTCGTCGTCATCATCATTCCGCTGCCGAACGCCTGGGCAGCGACGGCAGGGCCACTCGCGACCACGGTGCTGCTGTTCGTCGGCTTTATGGTGCTCACAGTTGTCGTGTGGGCAATCTTCCGCTGGCTTGCCGTGCGCGACGAACGAGCACTTCATCGAGACTCCGCAGGGAACGAAGCCCGCTAGTACCGCACGCGCTCGATCTTCTCGGCGCGGCATCGCACCAACGACCGTGAGCGGGCCGAGTCAGTAGCGGTAGTGGTCGACCTTGAAGGGCCCCGCAGGGTCAACGCCGATGTACTGCGCCTGCCGCGGCGTGAGCTCGGTGAGCTTCACACC
>JBDKJR010000097.1:0-3170 GCA_039796515.1 Actinomycetota bacterium | reverse complement strand
GTCGACTTTCTCGGCGAAGAGCCGGGCTTCGTCGGAGCCGCTGACGAGGTCGACGGCCACACCGCCGTCACGCAAATGTTTGGTCAGGGTATGACGGCCACGAGTGCCCAGGTTGCGAGCCTCTACCAGACCCTCGCCAACGATGGCGTGCGGGCACCCCTGACGCTCGTGACGGGCTGCGAGCACGCAGACGGTACGGTCACGAACCTGCCTCCGACCGAATCGGTACGGGTCGTGAGCGAGTCGGCAGCGCGCGACGTCGTCAACACGCTCGAGAACGTCGTCACGCAAGGGTTTCTCTCGCGCCAGCTGAGCATTCCGGGCTACCGCGTTGCGGCCAAGACCGGTACGGCCGAAGTCTCCGAGAACGGTTCCTATGGCAACGAACGCATCGTGTCGGTCGCGGGCATGGCGCCCGCCGACGACCCGCAGTTTGTGGTGGTGGTGACCTACGGCAAGCCCGATACGATGAAGACGTCGGCTGCCGCCGCGCCCACCTTCCGGTCAATCATGACCCAGGTGCTGAAGACCTTCCGGGTTGCCCCGTCGACGGTCTCGGCCCCGAGCATCCCGCTGACCTGGTGAGGGGTCGGCCCAGACAGAGCTGAGGTTGCGTTGTCCCGCATTCCCCCCGTGCTGCGACCCGAGCACCCCGCGCCGCGCGCCCTCACCGGACTCGTCGAGGCCTTCGCCCTCGAGCATCACGGAGACCTTGAGGGCGTCACCCTCACCGGAGTCACGCTCTCGACCGGTGACGTTCGACCGGGTGATCTCTTCGTGGGGCTCCAAGGCGCCCACCGACACGGTGCCGAGTTCGCGGCCGAGGCGATCGCCGGGGGAGCCGTAGCACTCTTGACCGACGCCGCCGGAGCGGCGATCGCGAGCGAGGCGGGGGTCCCCATCGTCGTGGTGGCCGATCCGCGTGCCTCGCTCGGCGACATCGCCGCGTGGGTGTATCGCACGCGCGAAGAACCGGCGCTGATGTTCGGCGTTACGGGTACGAACGGCAAGACCTCGACCGCATATTTACTCGAGGCCATTCTTCGACAGCTCGGTCACACGACGGGCCTGAGCTCGACAGCAGAACGCCACATTGGCGACCTCACGGTGGTCAGTCGATTGACGACCCCTGAAGCAACCGAGATGCACGCGCTCTTGGCTCGCATGCGCGAAGCGGGAGTGACTGCCATTGCGGTCGAGGTCAGTGCGCAAGCCCTCAGCCGGCATCGCGTTGATGGCTTGCTCTTCGACGTCGTCGGCTTCACTAACCTGACGCACGACCACCTCGATGACTACGCCGACATGGAGGAGTACTTTGCGGCGAAGGTGCCGCTCTTCTTCGAGGATCGCGGGCGCCGGGGCGTCGTCTCGCTCGATTCGCCCTACGGGCAGCGGGTGGTGGATGCCGCGCGCATCCCCGTCGTCACAATCACCTCGCACGCCGACGTCACCGCCGACTGGCACGTCGACCTCACCGATGAACACCCGGCGTACACGGGCTTTCGACTGAGCGGCCCGGAGGGCCAGGTCATCGAGACCCGCGTTCCCCTCATTGGCGGACACATGGCCGCTAACGCGGGTCTCGCGATCGTCATGCTGATCGAGTCGGGTATGTCGGTCGAGGCGATTGCGGCGGCGCTGGGTGAGTCGGGAATCACGGCGTATTTGCCCGGGCGCACCGAGCGAGTCTCGGGCGACCGGGGGCCCAGTGTGTACGTGGACTTCGGCCACAGTGCTGACGCCTTTGAGCACACTCTCGCCGCCGTGCGTCGGTTCACGACCGGCCGCACGATCATGGTCTTCGGTGCCGACGGCGATCGCGATGCCACTAAGCGGCACGAGATGGCCCGCGTCGCGGCCGAAGGGTGCGATGTGCTCGTCATCACCGACCACCACCCCCGGTTTGAAGACCCTGCCTCAATTCGCGCCACGCTTCTGGACGGTGCCGCCCTCGCCACGAACAGGCCGGAGATTCATGAGGTGAGCCCTCCTGAGCAGGCCATTCGCGTAGCTGTGGGGCTTGCCCGCGAGGGTGACTCGATCTTGTGGGCGGGGCCGGGGCACCAGGACTACCGCGACATTCGCGGCGTGCGCACCGAGTATTCGGCGCGCGACGAAGCTCGAGCTGCCCTGCGCGAAGCCGGGTGGTGATCGGGTGACCGACGCTCCGGTCGTCATCGATGACGTGGTGCATGATCTCGACGGCTCAACCGTGCACGTGCGCCTCGGCGTCGACGCTGTCGAGCTGCGGCTCAATGCGCTCGGGTCGGTCGCGGTCGAGACCGCGGTTGAGCACCTCACTTCTCTCGTGGCCGCGAGCGTGCCCCTGACCCAGGCGGCAACGACCGTTCAGGAGGCGAGCTCTGACGTGCCGGGTCACACGGCGCGGCGACGCCTCGCTAACGGCGCACTCGTGCTCGATGACACCGCGTCACGCACGGCCCTCGAGGTTCGCGCGTCGCTGCGTGTGCTCGCTGACGTAACGCGGGGACGCGCGCGTTCCTTCGCCGTGCTCGGCGAACTTGAGAGCGAGCCGGCCGACTGGTTCGACGATCACGACGCTCTCGGGCGCATCATCGTGCGCCTCGACGTCTCGCAACTCGTTGTGGTCGGCCATGGCGCCCGCCACATTCACAACGCAGCCGGACTCGAAGGCTCGTGGGATGGAGAGTCGATTCTCGTCGACACGCTCGAGCAGGCATACGATGTCGTGCGTGCGCAGGTCAACGAGGGTGATGTGGTTCTCGTGAGTGCAGCATCCCGAACCCCACTCGCTCAGCTCGTCGAGCGTCTACTGGAGGCCGACCGATGATCGCGCTCATGTTTGCTGGGGCGTTTTCGCTGACGTTTACGCTCTTGCTCACGCCGCTGTTTATTCGGCTCTTCAACCGACTGCAGTGGGGTCAGTTCATTCGCGACGATGGCCCGCAGTCGCACCACACGAAGCGTGGCACGCCCACGATGGGCGGCATCGTCTTCATTCTCGGTGCGGTGCTGGGGTATTTCTTTGGCCACATCGTCAGCGGCGAACCGGTCACGGTCAGCGCGTTGCTCGTGCTCGGGCTCATGGTGGGCTTGGGTCTCATTGGCTTTATCGATGACTTCACGAAGACTCGCAAGCAGCGCAGCTTGGGTCTCGGCGGGTGGGCCAAGATTGCGGGCCAGGCGAT
>JBDKJR010000096.1:0-4826 GCA_039796515.1 Actinomycetota bacterium | reverse complement strand
GACGCCGTAGCGGCGAGCTTCGTAGGTCGCGGCGGTGACAACCGAGCGGGCTCCGCGGTGGCCGACAATCACCGGCTTGCCGCGCAACTCGGGCCGATCGAGCAACTCGACCGAGGCGAAGAAGGCATCCATGTCGAGGTGCAGGATGCGCGCGCTCAGGTCATCGGTCGGGGTCTCGGTGACCTGCCGACCGCTGCCGTCTTGCTTGCTCATGCCGCGCGCCCCACGCGATCATCCTGGCACCGTGCTCTGACGGCGCAGAATGCGCGAGGGGCGCGCGGGCACAGGCTCTACTTCTTGCGCGTGATGAGACGCCAGAGCACGATGACGATGAGCGAGCCGCCGATGGCAAGAAGCCACGTGCCAATGCTGAAGAATTCGTCGACGGTTCCGAGGCCCAAGAGGCTTCCGATCCAGCCACCGAGCAGAGCGCCGACGACGCCGAAAATCAGCGTCGAGAACCAGCCGCCGCCTTGCTTGCCCGGCAGGATTGCCTTAGCAATAGCGCCAGCGATGAGGCCGAGCAGAAGGAATCCGAGAAAGCCCATGGGCTTCTCCTTTCGTTAAGGCGAGCATCGCGTCGTTGCGACACCACACGGTGAGCGTCGCAGATGAGACGCTCACCTGAGTCAACCAGATGTCCCCCGTTCGGGGTGCGCCGCGGCTCGGCGGGTCGCATGACTGCCGCTCATCGTTGGTCTCTGGCACTCTGGAGGCATGCCTCAGCGTCACCCGTGGTCGCGTTACGTCGCCATTGGCGATTCCTTCACCGAAGGCATCGGAGACCCCGAGCCACAGAGCCCCGGCGGGCATCGCGGCTGGGCCGACCGAGCCGCCGAAGTTCTCGCCGAACAGACCGACGACTTCGCCTACGCGAACCTCGCCATTCGCGGCCGCCTTTTGCAACAGATCGCCGATGAGCAAGTGGATGCTGCGCTCGCGCTCCGCCCCGACCTCATCACGATCTCCGGCGGAGGCAACGACATCATCCGCCCTGGTACTGACCCCGACCGAGTGGCCGAGCTGTTCGACGACACGATCGCTCGACTGCGGTCTGACGGCGCAACGGTCGTCATGTTCAACGGCCCCGACATCGGAATGACTCCCGTGCTGCGGCGCGTGCGCGGCAAGGTCGCGATCTACAACGAGAACCTGCGGTACATCGCGGCCAAGCACGACGCGATCGTGGCCGATATGTGGGCGCTCCGTCAGCTCCAGAACGCACAGATGTGGGCCCCCGACCGCTTGCACTTTTCTCCGCTCGGGCACCACACGATCGCGATTGCTGTGCTCGACGCGCTCGGGATCGATCATGACCTCGAACCTCTGCACCCGGAGCCACTTCCTGCTCGATCGTGGCGCGCCGCGCGTGTGGATGACATCGGGTGGGCGCGCGAGTATCTCGTGCCGTGGGTGGTGCGGCGCATCCGTCACCAGTCGTCGGGCGATACCGTGCGCCCGAAGCGTCCGACCCTCTAGAGGTCGACTCGACGTCGAGTGCGCTAGCCCGCCACGAGCTCATCTATGGGCTGGGTCAACTTCCACAGCAGCGGCGGCGAGTCAATCGTGCCCTCCCACTGAAGGGGAATCGATTGACGCTGTGCTCCGATCGAGACGACGAGAGTCGCGCGGGGAAGACGATCGTTACCGACGATGAGGGGCGGCGCCTCAATCGCGGTGCGTGAGGCACCCGGGCCCCAGACGAGAACGGGCTCAGTCTCTGCTGTCACCAGGCGCGCCGTGTCACCCCACGGTGCTGTGTACGTGGCAACAACGGTTCCCGGCTCGACCAGCGAGACGAGGAAGAAGTCATCGGTAGCACTCGTGACAAGAGACGTGACCGCCGCGGCGACCGATTCTTGATCGTCGAGGCCCAGCACGACGCCGACCACGTCGGTCGTGGTGTCAGCCACCGTGATCGTGCTCGAGAACAGCAGATTCGCCCCGATGCCATCGAGAGTGCCCGTCTTGATGCCATTCACCCCGGCCAGGCCGAGTGCGAGGTTCGTGGTCTCGAACGTGCCGACGCCCGCGACCGTGACGCTGGGCTTGGCCACCGCTGTCGCGATCACCTCGTTGTCGAGGGCGATGCGCGCAAGCTCGATGAGTTCGCGAGGCGTACCCGTGTTCGCCAACGAGAATCCCGTGCTATCCCCGACCGTGATTCCGTCGAGGTCGTTCTTGGCGAGCCACTCCCGAGCAGCATCGAGATAGGCGCCGGTTGAGCCAAACGCCCACACCGCGAGGGTCTCGGCGTAGTTGTTGGCTGAGCGCACCATCATGAGCTCGATCACCTGCCGTTGCGTGACCACTGTTCCGGCAGGAGCCGGCGCGACGGAGCCGTTCATGGCGAGATATCGCGCGGGCAGGGCACTGTCGGCGGCCGTCAGGGTGATGGATGCTCCGGGCGCTCCCTCGGCGATGGGGTACGTCTCGAGCACCACCAGTGCCGTGATGACTTTCGTGATCGAGGCGAGCGCTCGGGGCGTATCGAGGTCGCGCGACGCAAAGACCTGCTCGGTGTCTCGAGCCGCAATCGCGGCCCCGCCCTCCCCGGGCAAACTGACGCTCGCCGGCGGCGTCGTGACCGAGGCGATGACACTCGTCGTCGCGGGAATGGGCTCGACCGGCGCGAGCCCCGCGAAAGCGAAATAGCCCGACCCAGCCACCACGAGAGTGGTGAGCGTCGCGAGAGCGACCGCGCGCCGCGCCCTCAGCCCTGAACGGTTAGTCATGTCTTGAGCTCGATCATCGTGCGCCGCACGTCACGCGGAATCGCGCCAGATGATCTCGGTTGCGAGCAGGGCGCCGTTCGACTCGAGAGAGCCCGTGCGAATCTGTTCGAGCACGAGTTCCGCAGCGCGGGCCCCGAGTTGACCGGCGGGCTGACGCACGGTCGACAGCGCAGGCCGGGCACGCACCGCCCACGAGCTGTCGTCAAAGCCGACGATTCCCACATCACTCGGAACGCTCCGCCCCGCGTTGCGCAGTGTCTCGAGGGCGCCCGCAGCGATCGCGTCAGAGGCGGCGAACACTCCGTCGAGGTCGGGGTTAGCGGCGAGCAGTTCGGCCATGCCCGCGACGCCCGCGGCGTAGGTATAGAACCGTTGGCGAGCGACGAGCGAATCGTCGAACGCCTCCCCCATCGCTTCACGAAAGCCCGCGAGTCGGTCACGGCCCGAGTCTCGGTCAAGACCCGCTGCGATCATCCCGATGCGACGTCGCCCTGTACCGCGCAGTCGCTCGGTGATGTGGCGAGCTGCCCCCCGGTTGTCGATGCCGACCCAGGGAAGCTGCGGCTGGTTGTCGGGGCGACCGACCATGACGGCGGGCAGTCGCAGGTCAGCGATGGCTTGAGAGATGGGATCGTCTTCGCGCGCCGAGACGATGATGGCCCCGTCGACGAAACCGCCGCCGAGATACCCAGTCACCCGCTGCGAGTCGCGCTCGGTGTCGATGATGAGCGAGACCAATTGGTAGTCCGCGGCCGAGAGAGCGGCGTTGGCTCCCAGCAGAATCGCGCCGATGTTGGGGTCATCGATGAACACCGAGTCGGGTTCGTGCACGATGAGAGCGATAGCCCCCGACGACTGTTTTGCGAGATTACGAGCGGCGGTGTTGCGCACGTAACCAACCTTGGCGATCGCCGCCTCAATCGCTTCACGGGCAGCCGCCGAGACGTAGGGCTCGCCGTTGAGAACTCGGGAGACCGTGCCGCGCGAGACGCCTGCTTCAGCGGCGACGTCGAAGATTGTGGCGCGCTTGTGGCGGCTCAGCGAATCAGACACGCGCTCAGTGTAGCCACGGGATGCCGCGGCCCTCGCGACCCCGATCGCGTCGGGGTGTTGACACATCGCCTCGAGCGTGCGTACTCTGTGAGCGCTCACAGAAAACCTACCCCCCGCTCAGGTCACATCGATCTGTGCACGCTCCCAGGGTGGGTGGCCCGAGCAACAACGACGTTGACTTCGCCCACGAAAGGACGCCCTGTGACCACCCCCGTGACCCTCAGCAGCGAGCAATCGCTCGTTCCCGGCTGGGCCACGGGCACCATCACTCTCGGCTGCGACTACAACCCCGAGCAGTGGGATGAGTCGATCTGGAGCGATGACATCGCGCTCATGCGCGAACTCGGTGTCGACCTCGTCGCGATCAACATCTTCGGTTGGGCTCAACTGCAACCGCAGCCGGGCGCCTTCGACTTCAGCCGGCTCGACCGCATCATGGCGATGCTGCACGAGGCGGGAATCCGCGTGAACTTGGGCACAGGAACCTCCTCGCCGCCGCCGTGGCTTGCGCGCGTGCATCCCGAAACGCTCCCCCAATCGGCCGACGGCACGATTGCCTGGCCCGGCGGCCGCCAAGCATGGTGCCCGAGTTCGATCGTTTTTCGCCAGAAGGCGCTCGAGCTCGTCACGGCGATGGCCGACCGCTATGGCGAGCACCCCGCGCTTGCCCTGTGGCACGTGTCAAACGAACTGGGCTGCCACAACGCCTACTGCTACTGCGACGCCTCGGCGCGCGCATTCCGCGCGTGGCTGCGTGCGCGCTACTCCACGCTCGACGAACTGAACGCCGCGTGGGGCACTGCCTTCTGGAGCCAGCGGTATGGCACGTGGGACGACATCTTGCCGCCCCGCACGACGCGGTCGGCCGGCAACCCGGCTCAGTTGCTCGACTTCAAGCGGTTCTCGTCAGACGAACTTCTCGACTATTACCGCGCTGAGGCGGCCGTGTTGCGCGAGCGCTCGAGCGTTCCCGTGACGACCAATCTCATGGTCACGGCGCACATCCAGACTCAGGACTACTTCTCGTGGGCCAATGAG
>JBDKJR010000095.1:0-3990 GCA_039796515.1 Actinomycetota bacterium | reverse complement strand
CCATCTGCGACGCGGCGTAGATGGCTTCGCCCAGCTTGGTCTGCGAGACGTTGAGCGTGTCGAACGCGGTCTTCACCGCGGCGTCGTCGTCACCCGCGAGTGCCGTCTTGAGGGCATCCACATCGGCCTGCACTTCGCCCTTGACGTCGTTAGGAAGCTTGTCGTCGTTCTCCTTGATGAGCTTCTCGATCGAGTAGACGAGCTGCTCCGAGTTGTTGCGCACTTCGGCCTTCTCGCGACGCTCTTTGTCTTCAGCAGCGTGCTCTTCGGCCTCGCGCACCATGCGCTCGATGTCTTCCTTCGCGAGCGACGAGCCGCCCGTGATGGTCATCGACTGCTCCTTGCCGGTGCCCTTGTCTTTCGCCGAGACGTGCACGATGCCGTTGGCGTCGATGTCGAAGGTGACCTCGATTTGCGGGATGCCCCGCGGAGCCGGCGCGATGCCCGTGAGCTCGAACGTGCCGAGGTTCTTGTTGTCGCGCGTGAACTCACGCTCGCCCTGGAAGACCTGGATCGCCACGCTCGGCTGGTTGTCATCGGCCGTTGTGAACGTCTCGCTGCGCTTGGTCGGAATCGCCGTGTTGCGCTCGATGAGCTTGGTCATGATGCCGCCCTTGGTCTCGATACCGAGGCTCAGGGGGGTCACGTCGATGAGCAGAACGTCTTTGCGCTCGCCCTTCAGCACGCCGGCCTGCAGGGCGGCTCCGACGGCGACGACCTCATCCGGGTTGACGCCCTTGTTGGGCTCGCGACCACCGGTGAGCTCTTTCACGAGCTCGGTGACGGCGGGCATACGGGTCGATCCACCCACGAGCACGACGTGCGCGATGTCGCCGACCTTGACGCCAGCTTCACGAATGACGTCGTTGAAGGGCTTCTTGGTGCGGTCGAGCAGGTCGCTCGTGAGCTCTTCGAACTTGGCGCGCGTGAGCGACTCGTCGAGGTTGGCGGGTCCGTTCTCGGTGAGCGAAAGGTAGGGCAGCTGAATGTTGGTGCTCATCGAGCTCGAGAGCTCTTTCTTCGCCTGCTCCGCGGCCTCCTTGAGGCGCTGCTTGGCGATCTTGTCGTTGCTCACGTCGACACCCGTCGACTCCTTGAAGCGCTTCGCGAGGTAGTCGACAACGCGGGCATCCCAGTCGTCACCGCCGAGGCGGTTGTCACCGGCCGTCGCGCGCACCTGGATGGTGCTGAAGTCGTCGTCTTTGCCCACTTCGAGCAGGCTGACGTCAAAGGTTCCGCCACCGAGGTCGAAGACGAGAATGAGCTCGTCTTCCTTGCCCTTGTCGAGGCCGTAGGCCAGGGCAGCCGCGGTGGGCTCGTTGATGATGCGCAGCACGTTGAGGCCCGCGATCTCGCCGGCTTCCTTCGTGGCCTGACGCTCAGCGTCGTTGAAGTAGGCGGGAACCGTGATGACGGCGTCGGTGACGCTCTCGCCCAGGTACTGCTCCGCATCCCGCTTCAGCTTCGCCAAGATGCGCGCGCTGATCTCTTGCGGGGTGTACTTCTTGTCGTCGATCTCTTGCTTCCAGTCGGTGCCCATGTGGCGCTTGACGCTCGCGATGGTGCGGTCGACGTTCGTGACGGCCTGGCGCTTCGCGGTCTCACCAACGAGCACCTCGCCATCTTTCGTGAAGGCCACGACCGACGGGGTCGTGCGGAAGCCTTCTGCGTTGGCGATAACGGTGGGTTCTCCACCCTCAAGAACAGAGACGACGGAGTTAGTGGTTCCGAGGTCGATGCCGACGGCACGAGCCATGGTGGTGCTCCTTCTGAAGATCGGTGCGCGAAAGGTTGAGTCGCGCTGTATCAAGTTTGAGATTCGGGATGCTCGCTGTCAAGTCGCCCGCCAAAAACTTGAGCGCCCCTGGCTCAATTCTCAGGTTGCCCGCAGGCGGCGGATTCGCGAAACCGACGCCGATTCGCGCTACCCCCTGTTCACCCCCGGGCGGTAGCGTGAGCGCATGACTGAGAAGCCTGCCGACAACGAAGTTGGCTCCCCCCTCGTTCCCCCGACCGTTGCACGCACGGGCGCCATCGCCGCCGTTGCCTCTGACCTCGACGACAAGGTCGTGCCTCGCAAGCAGGTGTGGTCGTGGGCGATGTGGGACTGGGCGACCCAGCCCTTCAACACGGTCATTCTCACTTTCGTCTTCACGGCCTTGTATCTGACGAGTGACTCCTTCATTGACCCAGAGATCGTCGCGCTCGGTGAGGACGACCCAACGTTCAGGCAAGCACTTGATCAGCTAGCGGCTGGGATCGGTTTCGCCGGGCTCATCGCCGGTTTGCTCATCGCTCTCGTGGCGCCGGTTCTCGGTCAACGCTCCGACGCTGCCGGAAATCGCAAGCTATGGCTCGGAATTGGTACGGGGCTCCTCGTGCTTTCCACCGCCGGCCTGTACTTCGTGGAAGCAGCCCCGGCGTGGTTCTGGCTGGGCGCATCGCTCATCGCCGCTGGCTCGGTCTTCAGCGAGATCGCCGGCGTCAACTACAACGCGATGCTCAACCAGGTCTCCACACCCAAGACGGTCGGTCGGGTGAGTGGTCTGGGATGGGGCTTCGGGTACCTCGGTGGCATCATCGCCATGGTTCTCGTCGTCATCGCCGACACCTTCAATTTCTTCGGGCTCCCCACCGATAACGGTTTGCCCTTCCGTGTGATCGCACTCGGCTGCGCAATCTGGATTGTGCTGTTCTCGATCCCGATCTTCCTCAATGTGCCAGAGGCACCGCCGGCCCCGGGCAGAGAGCGCGTGAACTTCTTCCGCTCATACGTTGTGCTCGTGAAGGACATCGGTCGGCTCTTTCGTGAGAGCCGCCAGACCTTCTGGTTCTTGCTTGCCGCGGCCGTGTATCGAGATGGCCTCGCCGGCGTCTTCGCTTTCGGCGCGATTCTCGCCGCCGTGGCCTTTGGGTTCTCCGACCAAGAAGTGATTATCTTCGGCATCGCCGCAAACTTGGTGGCCGGTGTTTCTACGATCGCTGCCGGTCGTCTGGACGACCGATTCGGTGCACGAACCGTGATCCTGGCAGCACTTGGCGGGCTCGTTGTCGCGGGCCTTCTGGTGTTCTTCTTGGCTCCGCTCGGCACGATCGTGTTCTGGATCTTCGGCCTCGCCTTGACGATCTTCGTCGGCCCTGTGCAAGCGGCGAGCCGTTCGTTGCTGGCGCGCGTCACTCCCCCGGGCCGAGAGGGAGAGATCTTTGGTCTCTACGCGACCACGGGGCGCGCGGCGAGCTTCCTGTCGCCCGCGCTGTGGGCGATCTTCATCACGGCCTTTGGGGCAACGATCTTCGGGGTGCTCGGAATCGTCGTCATCCTTGCCGTCGGCTTCGTGCTCATGCTGTTCGTGAAGCCAGGAGAGCACGCCAAGATCGGCGACCGGAGCTAGGTAGCTGCGCTGCGAAGACAGCACCTCTACCCCGCAACTGACGACATAGACATGTGTCCGCAGCAATAAGCGGGCGGCGCACATCCGCGCGCGTCGAGCGATCAATGTCGATTTTGGCGTTGGCTAGCCTCTCGCCCACGCGCGAAGAAAGCCCCTCAGCTCGAGCGGCCACCCGCGACAAAACGAGCAAGCAGCGCCGCGAGCTGCGCGCGCTCGGCATGGGTAAACCCGTCGAGCGCCTGCTCGACGGCGGCACGGCGTTCGCGGCGGCGCTCGTCGATGACGGCTCGGCCATCGTCGGTCAGGGCGATAACGCTGCGGCGGGCATCCGTCGGGTCAACAGATCGCGTGACGAGACCGCGCTCGACGCAATCCGCGACCACGCGGCTCGCGCGCGGCTGGTCAACGCCGATCGCCGCCGCGAGCTCGCTCACGCTCGCCCCATCGCCGAGGCGGTCGAGCGTTGAGAGCAGGCGGTAGCGGGCCATGTTGGCGAACGGATGCTCGTGCCGACCGCCCTTCCACCCGAACGGGCCGCGGTGCCCCGGGCCCGCACCCTCGGTCACGGGTTGCCCTGGCATCCACATCCCGGCCCCGG
>JBDKJR010000094.1:0-3782 GCA_039796515.1 Actinomycetota bacterium | reverse complement strand
GTCGTAACCAGCGTCGCGCACGCGACGCGCGCGAACGCTACAACTGCGTGCGGGGGTCGTAACCTGCGTCGCGCAACGCCGCCATCACCTGGTCGGCGTGCTCGGGGCCACGCGTCTCGATGTGGAGCTCGAGCTCGACCTGGCTGATCGCCAAACCTGACCCGTGGCGCGTGTGCAACACCTCGACGACGTTGGCGTTTTGGTCGGCGATGATCTCGCTCGTGCGGGCAAGCTGGCCGGGGCGGTCGGGCAACGGAATGCGCAGCTTGAGGTAGCGCTCTGAGGCGGCGAGGCCGTGCGCGATGACACGCTCCATGATGAGCGGGTCAATGTTGCCGCCCGAGAGAATCACCACCGTGGGGCCGGAGGCCACGATCTTTCCGGTCAGGATGGCCGCGACACCCACGGCTCCGGCGGGCTCGACCACCATCTTGGCGCGCTCGAGCAGCACGAGCATCGCGCGTGCGATGTCATCGTCGTCGACCGTAACAACCTCGTCGACAGCATCCCGAACAATCTCGAAGTTGAGCTTGCCGGGCTTGGCGACCGCGATGCCGTCGGCAATCGTGGGCGAAATGGTGATCTCGGTGACCGCTCCCGCCGCGAGCGAGACGGGGTAGGCGGCGGCATTGGCGGCCTGGACCCCGATGACGCGGATGCTGCGCCCCTGTTCGGCCGCCCGCCGCTTGAGCACGCTCGCGACGCCCGAGATGAGCCCTCCCCCGCCGATCGGAACGATGACGGTCTCCAGCTCGGGCACCTGGTAGAGCAGCTCGAGTCCGAGCGTGCCTTGACCCGCGACGACATCAACGTGGTCGAACGGCGGAATGTAGACGGCGCCTGTGCGCTCGGCGAACTCTTGCGCGGCGGCGAGAGGCTCGCTGACGGTGTGCCCGCGCAGCACGACCTCGGCACCGTAGTGGCGCGTGGCTTGCAGCTTGGGCAGGGCAACACCGATGGGCATGAAGATCGTGGCGGCAATGCCGAGCTCGCGCGCGGCAAAGGCCACGCCCTGCGCGTGGTTGCCGGCGCTCGCGGCAACGACACCGCGCGCCTTCTCTTCATCGCTCAAGTGCGAAATGCGGTTGTAGGCACCGCGAATCTTGTACGAGCCCGTGCGCTGCAGGTTCTCGCACTTGAGGTGCACGGGCGCGCCGAGCAGGTCGCTGAGGTAGCGCGAGGTCTCCATGGGAGTCACCTCGGCCACGCGACTCACGACGAGGCGCGCAGCCTCGACGTCGGCGAGGCTCGGGCCGGCAAGCGAAAGGGGGGCGGTCATGATCGCTCCTGGGTGGGCGGTGCTGGTGGTGGCTGAATGTCACTGAGAGTCACGGGGTGCGGAATCACACGCCATCGCCCACTCGCGATGTAGCGAATGAACACGTTCGAGAAGGCCGCGATCGGCACGGCGAAAAGTGTGCCCGGGATGCCCGCGAGCAGTCCACCCGTCGTGACGGCCAACACGACCGCGAGCGGATGCACCCGCACGGCCGGCCCCATCACGAGAGGCTGCAAGACGTTGCCCTCGATCTGTTGAACGAGCAACACGCCACCGAGCATGAGCAGGGCGATGAACGGCCCGTTGTAGATGAGCGCAATGACGACGGCGAGCGCGCCCGTGACGAGTGCACCGATGAAGGGCACGAAGCTCGCGAGAAAGACCGCGACACCGATCGGCAGCGCGAGCGGCAGCCCGAGCAGCCAGGCGATGAGCCCGATGCCGAGGCCGTCAACGAAGGCAACGAAGATCTGCACCTTCGAGAAGTTGGTGAGCGTGAGCCACCCGGCGCGTGCCGCGCCATCCACGGCGGTGCGAGCCGACCGCGGAAAGAGGCGCACGACGAAGCGCCAAATGTTGGGGCCATCGATCAAGAAGAAGACGAGCGAGAACACGACGAGAACGGTGCCCGCGAGCAGTTCGAGCGCCGTGGTGCTCACCGAGAGAGCGCCCGTGACGAGCGGCCCCTGGGTCGAGAAGTCGAGCTCGGCCACGATGCCGTCGATCCACGTGGTGATCTCTGTGGTCGTCAGCCCGAAGGTCGTGCTGAGCCAGACGAGAAACTCGTCGAAGGCGTCGACCGAGCGATCTTGCAGCGAGGGCCACCCGGCACGCACTTGCGCCACGACGAGCCAAATGAGCGCCGTCACAACGGTCACGAGCGTCAGCAGAGCAACAGCCACGGCGAGCCAGTGCGGAAACCGCAAGCGGACCTTGAGCCAGGCCGCGTAGGGCACGAGCAGCGCCGCGAGCAACACACCGATGAGCAGCGGAATGACGATGAGGCGCAACTGAACCACGAGGAAGATCAGCACGCCCACGAGGCCCACGACGACGAGCAGTCGCCATGCCCACGCCGCTGCCGTGCGCATGGCGGGCGCCACCGCGTCATCACCCGCGAGCGCGGGTGGGTCGGCCTTCGGTCGCCAGAACATTGCGCCAGTCTACGAGTCTGTAGCCATGCGCCCGCTGTTGGCCGCGGCACCCACGGCGTCACCTCTCGGCGCTACGGTGAACGCGTGACCCGATTGACCGCCGCGCAGGCGCGCCGCCTCGCGCTCGCGGCGCAGGGCTTCGACCGCGCGCATCCCGAGTCGGTGGGTACGCGACAACTCTCGGCGACGATCGATCGCCTGCAGGTGCTGCAGCTCGACTCGGTCAACGTGTTCGCCCGCTCGCACTATCTGCCGCTGTTCGCGCGCCTCGGCGCCTACGACCCGGCCGACCTTGACGCGCTCATCTTCGCCCGCCGCGGCCGCTACACCGAGTACTGGGCGCACGAAGCGGCGGTCATCCGTCGCGATGATTGGCCGTTGTGGCACTGGAAGCGCGAGGCCCTGCGCGCCCGCTACACCGAGAAGAGCGCATGGGTGCGCGAGAACACCGCGATGCTCGACTGGCTGCTCGGCGAGCTCGCCGAGAAGGGCCCGATGACGGTCAGCGACGTCGAACACGATGTGGCCACCGAGCGCCGCGGCCCGTGGTGGGGCTGGAGCGACGTCAAAGAAGGCCTCGAGTACCTCTTCGCCTTCGGCGACGTGGTGAGCGGCGGGCGTCGTGGCTTCTCGCGCGTCTACGCCCTCCCCCACCACGTCGGGCTCGCCGACCTGCACGAGGTCGTCGTGCCGCGCGTTGAGGCCCAGCGCGAGCTCGTGCTGCGCAGCGTGCGGGCGCTCGGAGTCGGAACCGTCGGCGACATTGCCGACTACCACCGACTGAAGATCGCCCCGACGACGGATGCCCTCCGCGCGCTCCTCGCCGCCGGCGAGGTTGAGCAGGTCGAGGTCGAGGGGTGGACGACGGCCGCGGGCCGCCCGCTCCCCGCGTTTATCGTGCCGGGCGCGCGCATCCCGCGCCGCATCGAGACGACCGCTCTGCTCTCGCCCTTCGACCCGGTCGTGTGGAGCCGCGACCGCGCCCTGCGTCTCTTCGGCTTCCACTACCGCATCGAGATCTACACCCCCGCGCCGAAGCGACAGTTTGGCTACTACTCGCTGCCGGTGCTCGTCGACGACCGCGTGATCGGGCGCATCGACCTCAAGAGCGACCGCCAGGCGGGCGTGCTGCGCGTGCAGAGCGCGTGGGTCGAGCCAGGTGCATCACCCTCGGAACTCGCGGCCCGCGTGGCGCCCGTGCTGCGGCGAGCATCCGCATGGCAAGGCCTCGGCGAGGTCGTCGTCGCGGAACCGCTGTGGGGCGACGCGGCCGGTGACGTGCGCGCCGCCCTGCGCCAGAACTAGAAGCGCGTCGAGTTCTCGATGAGGCGCTTGACGCGCTCGGGGAT